>CANHVD010000497.1 GCA_947463775.1 Planctomycetaceae bacterium
CACAAGTTTTGCTATCGCGTGTATGACGGTGAAAAGCTGCTGCGTGAGTTTCGTGGAGACTTTCGAACTCTTGTTCCGCAAACGCTGCTGTCCGCCGCTCGAGCCCTGGTCGGGCAGTTGGACGCGCAAGGCGCCATCGCTGCTACGAACAGCGAAGCCAAGGCTGCTGATGCGACAAATTCGGCACCGGACAAACGCCTCATTGCGAGTCGACTGGTCCCATTGCGACAGCAGCAAACTTATTTTAGTTCTGGCCGAGCTGCGTTCACGTGGCTGATTCGAGATGCGGCTTGTCCAAAGCGAGTCTGGTTACCAACCTTTGTCTGCTGGTCTTTGATCCAGGCCATGCAACAACGTTTTCCGCAGACACCGTTGCTGTTCTATTCCGTGAATCGAAAGCTGCAGTGTCAGTGGCCACAGGATGCTGAACCCGGGGATGCATTGGTCTACATCAATTATTTTGGCCATGTCAGTGAAGCGCCCCAGGTTTCTTCAGAGTGTGTTCTGCTGGAAGATGTCTCTCATCAATTGATTCCAGGAGTTAATGCTGCCAGTTCCTGGAGATTCGGAAGTCTTCGCAAAACATTTCGTATCACTGATGGAGGTGTTGTGCATGGCCTTCATTCGCCGGTTTATGAATCGGATGATGGACTTTCGACGTGGTTGCGAGGCTGCTCACGAGACTGGCGTGACCTGCGCGAAGCAGAGAACATGATGGATCGAGGCTGGCGAGTTTCAGATATGTCCAGTCAGTCGCTGGCTCAGATGCTGGCCAGCGATCCCGGAAAGATGGCTGAGCAACGGTGTTCGAATCAGCGTTTTCTTCAGGCTCATCTTGCTGTCGGGGAGCCACTGGTCAGTTTTCGCGAAGACGAAGTGCCGTTACTCCAGAATATTCTGATGCCAGATGTGGAGCAGCGAGATTCCTTGCGATCGTTTCTGGCCTCGCGCGGAATCTTTTGTTCAATCCATTGGCCATTGCATCCGGTGCTGCGGAACTCGGCGAATGCTGACAGCGAGGATGCTGCGTGGCTTGAGAATCATGTCCTGTCGATTCCGGTAGCGGATGACTTCGATCTGAGCGACATGACCCGCATTGTTGAAGCGGCCAGAGAATGGTCAGAAGCTGGCCAATAAGGCCCCGATCATTGGGAAGACACGAGCTGGGTGTTTTCCCGTAAAAACAAAAAAAGGACCAACCTGGGGGTCTGGTTCGTCGATGTGAACAGGAGGCGTGCGCCAGGAGGGTGCGCGAATGAGTCTTGCCGTTCGATAGCGGCAGGAATTGCCTCCAGGCTGTTTCAGGGACGAACCGTGGCGACCACAAGCATTCAGCGCCGGCTCAGAAATGGGTACGAGCGCCATGTTGCCGGTGACACGAACGCTGCCGCGGCCGCGTACCTGGAGATCCTTCAGGAAGACCCAACGAATGCCGAAGCCTGGCATTTGTCCGGGCTGATTGCCTTCCAGCGGAAACAATTTGACGACGCAGCTGAGTTCATCCGTCACGCATTGGATGCATCGCTAGGAAATGTTGTCTATCAGGCCAATCTGGTTGCCGTACTGCTCGCCCAGAATCAGGCTGCAGAGGCGGAATTGATCTGTCGCCGGATTCTGAAACAACAACCGAAACACGCCGCCGCTCTCAAGCATCTGGGCACCGCGTTGCGGAAACAGAATCGTCTGACGGAAGCATTATCAGCACTTCAGCAGTGTGCGCAGTTGACTCCGGACGATTCCGAACTGCTTTGCAATCTCGGTGCGGTCTATAGCGATCTTGGACGAGTCGACGACGCGCTATCGGCCTTTCAGCGTGCCTGCTCTCTGAAAGCGGATCAGTCAGAGATCCATCTGAATCTTGGTGCGGTCTTCAGAAAACTCGGACGATTCCAGGAATCACTGACATCGCTGAATCGTTCCATCGAACTGGCTCCCAATCGTCCAGAAGCCTTTGTGAATCGAGGCAATCTGTTTCTGGAACTGCACCAGCCGGATCAGTCCCTGCAGGATTATCAGCATGCGTTGGAGTTGAATCCTCGTTCGATCGCCGGCCTTAGCGGGCTCAGTCAGTGTCTGCCGGTCTTTGGTCAGTGGAATGAAGCTTTGGAAGCCGTTCGCCTGGCTAACCTGCTGGCGGATCTTGAATCACAGACGGAAGCACGAGCCGGCTCTGTGCAGTTGCGACGTCGAATGATGAGCAATCTGCTGTACTGTTCCAGCCTCACGCCGGGGATGAGTCGTGAAGACGTTTTCGAAATGCACGTCAACTCCGGACGCAGCCTTGAAGAAGGCATCGTTCCGTTCGTGCATGCATCCGGAACAGATCCTGACAAGCGCCTGAGAATTGGTTACGTGTCGCCGGATTTTCGCAGTCACGCGACCATGCGATTCTTTCTGCCCTTCTTTGAAGCTCATGATCACCGCAATATGGAAGTGCATTGCTACTCGGAATTCTCGGGCTGCGATGGATTGACAGAGCGTGTTCAGAAGTCTTCGCACGGCTGGTGCCGCACGAGCGAACTTTCTGATACCGAGTTAGCCGAACGAATTCAGACAGACGGAATCGACATTCTGGTTGATCTGGCCGGGCATACGAACGGCAATCGACTGCCTGCATTTGCTCACAAGCCTTCGCCAATCCAGGTTTCGTTCCTCGGTTATCCAAACACAACCGGGATGAGTCGCATCGACTATCTGCTTGTCGATGCGATTCGCGAAAGCTCCCAGACCGCGAAATTCTTCTCGGAGCAACTCGTGGCGATGCCTCACGGGGCCTGTTGCTTTCAGGCTTTGCAGGGCACACCGATCGGGATGCCGTCTCCTGCAACGCGAAATGGTTACATCACATTCGGGTCAACTCATCGACTGGAAAAACTGTCGCATGAATGCCTGAGTTTGTGGGCTCAGGTTCTTCGTCGTGTTCCTCAGGCTCGTCTGCGAGTCATTCGCGATGTGATTGGAACGAGCGAACGGCTGCGACGTCGGCTTTTGGAACAACTCACTGCGGCCGGGATTGATGTCGGGCGAGTGGACCTGCAGGGAGATGTTCCGTTGAATCATCTGGAGGTCTACTCCAGCGTGGACATTCTCCTCGATGTCTTTCCGTGGCCCAGCGGCACGACGATTTATGAATCGATGTCGATGGGTGTGCCCATGCCGACAATTGCGGATCCGTATGCCGGATCACGGGCATCAGCGTCCTGTCTGCATTTTTGCGGACTAAACGAGCTGATCGCGGGCGATGCCGATGAATATCTCGAGATCGTGACATCGCTGGTGACTGATCGGGATCGATTGAATGAGTTGCGGTCGACATTACAAAGTCGGCTGCAGGCGGCATTCTGCGATGGCGCACGTTTTAGTCGAGATCTTGAAGCGGTCTACCGCGCGATGTGGAGACGGCATTGTGGAGTCAGTCTGGCGGAGTGTGGCTTGCCGCTGATCCTGTCCGATGAGGGAGTCCTCCAATGAGTGTCCTCTCTTTGCCAATACAATCGACGATCGTAAGCCGTGACGCTGAGGTTCTGGCTGACGATATTGAGGCGTTTGGAATCGCGGCGGCTGTGGCTCTGGCTCAGCTGCCGCCAAAGATCGCGGACTTAAATCGCACCTATCGCCGACTTGTTGCCGCGCGAGCATTGTCCTTATTGCCGGAGATTATGCCCTGGCTGGAGAAGTCGGTGGATGTTTTCCTCCGCCATGATGCCGTATTTGTCTTTGCCATTCATCGCGCGCCGCAGGTCGGCATGGCCAACGCGGTCGAACTGTGCGAGGCCAGATTTCTGGTCGATGAGACGGGGCGTCAGCAGACACTGCGGCAAGAGGGAACTCTGCCGAACCTGTCGACCGTTCACGCCTTTGTGACAGGACATCTCGGCCACCTCAGCGATGAAACTCCGGAAGTCGTGCTGAGCGACTGGCACCCCGTGCTGTATCGCCCGGATCTCGGTCCTGCATTTATGACAACGTCATCGCCGGGGCCAATGCCTGAAAATGAGCGTCAGAGTCTTCTGCCAGTTCATTCCGCCGAACGAGTACTGATGATTCCCGGAAGAATCAAAGTCTGGTGTCAGGGCCCGAGCTGCGGCATTCATGATTCTTCCAATGTTGGACGAACCGGAGAGCTTGTATGAAGTCTTCTCCTTTTCAACTGGCGGCCTTTGGAGGTGCACCGGCATTCCGGAAACCACTCCACGTGGGACAGCCAATTCTGATCAATCCGGACTCCATGCTGGCCGACATCGACAGCGTGATGCGATCCGGTCAGTTGACGAACAACGGGCCTCGACTGCAGGAATTCGAATCAGCAATCGCCCGTGTGTGTCGCACCAAACATGCAATCGCCACCTGCAACGCCACAATCGCTCTTCAGATCGCAGCACGAGCCTTACACCTCAGCGGCGAAGTGATTGTCCCCGCGTTTACCTTCATCGCCACGGCGCATGCACTGGAATGGATCGGTCTTGACCCGGTCTTTGCGGATGTGGATCCTCAGACGCATACTCTGGATCTAAAATCCGCCGAAGAGTGCATCACTTCTCGAACTTCGGCGATTCTCCCAGTGCATTTGTGGGGCCATGTTTGTCGCACACGGCAGCTGGAAGAACTGTGTCGAAGTCGACGACTGCGACTGCTTTATGATTCCAGTCACGCTTTTGGGTGTCAGCAGGACGGAGTTCCTGTGGGGAATTTCGGAGACGCGGAAGTCTTCAGTTTCCACGCCACAAAGTTTGTTCACGCCTTCGAAGGCGGCGCGATCGTCACGAATGATGATGGAGTCGCTGACCGTTGTCGTCGGCTGCGAGCCTTCGGGATTTCAGGACTGACGGAGATCTCCGACGTCGGCACGAACGGCAAAATGCACGAGCTGTCAGCAGTCGCGGGGCTGCATTCCATCGCCACGATGTCCGGCCGAGTTGCGGCGAATCGAGCAAATCGCATGGTGTATGCCTGCCATTGTCAATCACTGAATGGACTGTCACTGCTGTCGACTCCGGA
>CANHVD010000498.1 GCA_947463775.1 Planctomycetaceae bacterium
GCAGTCGCTTCATCTCGGTAAAGTCCCAGGTGCCAAACTTCAAGGTGAGGAATCAAGTCTGTCAGCGGAGTCACCATCCCGAGACCAGCTCGCAGAATTGGGACTGCGGCAATGCGCCCCGCAAGCTGCTGACACTCCGTGGTCTCAATTGGCGTCGGAACGGAAACCGCTTCCAGCGGGAGCTGGCGAGTCACCTCGGCGGCCAGCAACGTCGAAAGGCTGCGAATGTGCTGCCGAAACTCAGCCGGGGCCGTATTCTTGTTTCGCAGTCGGCTCAGATGATGCCGTGCTAATGAGTGATTCAGTTCAATGACCTGAGGATGATTCATTTTCTATTTTGTCCTGCTGATAATCCGCGAATGCTTAAGGCCCGAAAATCAGAATCGAGCGTTCGGTATGTGCCGGGAAGCCTGATCCGGTGATTGTGAAAAACTGGAATCTGCACCGACGGCGGTCATCGGTCAAGTCCGCCCCCGTTACACTCTCGCCCTGACATGCTGCGGAGTTCGGCATTTCTTTATCAGCAACAATCAGAATTGAAAGCTGAACATCATGACGCAACCTGATTCTGTTTCGTTGGAAGCCCGGCTCGAGAAAATCGAATCCGCGATGGCTCACCTGCAGCATGATATTGACTGCTTGAATACCTCACTGTTGGTTCATTTTCGACGATTGCAGGAGTACGAGTCGCGATTTGGGAAGATTGAGGGTTCTCTGGAACTGCTCAGCGAAAGCCCTGAGCGACTCGATCCGGGTTCAGAACGGCCACCGCATTATTGATACCGGGGTCTCAGAAACAAAAAACCTTCGAATTTTTGAGGAAACGAACAACTGCGATGTGGCGGACTCTCCGCAACCTGCGATACTGTTTTCAGGCAATGTGAGATTGAGTCTCACTCCACGCTTGCAAACCAGCAGGCAGTTTTTGATCATGGGTTCAGTGGTCCGAGTCTTTCAGTTTCGTCGTTCCTCACGTTTTTATGGACGGTGCTGCTGTGAACACGTTGCGTCTGGCTGACTTAACACCTGGCAAATCGGCAGTTGTCACGGCTATTTCCGGGGCAGGTCGTGTTGCCTCCCGACTCATGGAAATGGGTTTCGTGCCCGGAACCATCGTAGAAGTTCTGCGACGTGCTCCGTTTGGTGGCCCCGTACAGTATCGCGTGCATGGCTGCTCGGTCTCCATGAGATCAGCGGAAGCCTCCTGCGTATCGGTTGAAACAGATTCGCTGCAGAACCGAACTGCTCGCAGAGCTTCCAGCCAGCTTGAATTGGCTGCCGGTTAGTGGGCCGTCAGTGACGAATCAACCAACTCCCGCCGTCCAGAATCATCGCCCTTTGCGAGTTGCCCTGATTGGCAACCCGAATACGGGTAAGAGTACTCTCTTCAACGCGCTATCCGGCATGCGGGTTCGGACCGGCAATTATCCGGGTGTGACTGTCGAACAGCGAATTGGTAGAGTTCAGTGGGACGGTCACGAAATTGAACTTAGCGACCTGCCCGGAACATACAGTCTCTCCCCAAAGTCGCCCGACGAGATGGTGGCGGTGCAGGTTTTGACGGGGTGCTCCGAAGAACCTCGCCCCGATCTGGTTATCTGCATTTGTAACGCCGCGGCCCTGGAGCGAAATCTCTACCTGGCGACACAGGTTCTGGAAGTCGGGCTGCCGGTTGTGTTGTGTCTGAACATGTGGGATTCGGCGAAAAGTTCCGGAGTCCGCGTCGACCTTTCTGCACTGTCGCAGAAGCTTGGAGTTCCCGTTGTCCCCACATCGGCCAGTCGTCGTGAAGGTCTTGCTGAGCTGAAGCATGCCGTGGTTCACGAGCTGACGGCCAGAGGTGGTCCGGTTCAGCTGACTTCTGACAGCTTCGGTCATTCCTTGCTATCCGCACCGATTCAGGAAGAAGTCAGTCGCCTCGGAGCAGTCTTGGAAGCTGCCAACGTATCGCAGGAAAAGCGTTGTGGCTTCCTGATCGCTCGCAGTTTGCTCGATCCCGGCGGATCCGTAGAACTGATGCTGACCGAAGCCGCTGGTCAGAATTACCTGATTGAGGTGCAGGACTCACGTCGGAAACTTTCCGAACAGCATCTTGAGATACCAGCGACCGAAGCCAGTCAGCGGTACCACTACATCGGCGAGCTTCTGGCAAACGTTCAGACGCGAACTCCGAATTCGCGCACGCGATTGACGGACAGAATTGATTCGGTGCTGACGCATCGCTTCTTTGGCTTCCTGATCTGTCTCGCAGTTTTGCTGATGGTGTTCTCGACGATCAACTGGTTTTCTGCACCGCTCAGCGACGGCGTCGAATCGATGTTGGGCTGGATCAGCGACCAGGTTTCTTCATCCATGTCTCCCGGTCCGTTACGCAGTTTGCTGACGGAAGGCGTGATTAATGGCGTGGGTTCGGTGATCGTGTTCCTGCCGCAGATATGCCTGTTGTTTTTGTTCATCGGATTGCTGGAAGACTGCGGCTACATGGCGCGAGCGGCGTTTATGATGGACCGCTTCATGGGGATTCTGGGGCTCAGTGGCCGTTCGTTTTTGCCTCTGATGTCATCGTTCGCCTGTGCCGTTCCGGGGATCATGGCGACGCGAGTCATTGATGATCGCCGCGACCGGTTTGTGACCATTCTGATCGCCCCGTTGATGAGCTGTTCTGCTCGTTTGCCGGTCTATGTCCTGATGATTTATACGTTCATTCCGGACACGCAGTTTTTTGGCGGATGGTTATCGCTGCAGGCATTGGTTCTGTTTGGCATGAGCACACTCGGGCTGGTGGTCGCAATTCCTGTCGCCATAATTTTGCGACGAACGTTGTTTCGCGGTGAACCCTCTCCGTTTCTCCTGGAACTGCCGGATTATCGCGTTCCTTCAGTACGCGTTGTGCTTGAACGAGTTTGGGAAAGCGGTCAGTCGTTCGTGGCTCGGGCCGGCACCTTGATTTTTGCCACCAGCGTTCTGGTCTGGGCTGGTGGATCATTCCCCGGTGATCAACGCGAACGGTATGAACTGACGGCCAAACTTGAAGCCCTTGAAGCTTCTGGAGCCGATCCCGAAAGCGAAGAAATTACCGGGCTGACAGAGAAGTTGAATCAGGTGAACGGCGATCTTCTGCGAGGAAGTGTGCTGGGGCGGATCGGTCAGTCCATCGAGCCGATCTTTAAGCCACTGGGCTGGGACTGGCGCATTGGTGTCGGCGTTCTGGCCTCTTTTCCGGCACGAGAAGTTGTGATAGCGACACTCGGGACAATTTACAGTCTCGGAGGTGACGTGAGTGAAGAGGACGAGGGGCTCCGAGGAACCCTGATGGCCGCGACGTGGCCGGATGGATCTCCTGTGTTCTCCATTCCGGTGGCCTTGTCGATCATGGTTTTCTTTGCACTTTGCGCGCAGTGTGTATCAACGCTGATGGTGATTCGTCGCGAAACCAACAGCTGGCGTTGGCCGGTGTTTTCGTTTGTTTATATGACGGCTCTGGCGTGGATCGGTGCTTTCCTGACATATCAAATTGGTATCAGGATGTAGTCCCATGGATGCTCAGACGTTGGCAACTTCGGTCATGGTTTTTGTCGCAATTGCGATTTTCTGGCGTCGATTCCAGCAGACGTTTTTGAAGTCATCGGCTTCCGGGTGCGGATCGTGTACTGGCTGCTCAGGAGGAAACTCGGCGGCGGCGATCAAGGTGACTCCGCTGGTGCAACTCGGGATGTCTTCGCCAGAGAAACACGCGAAAAAGCCGTAGGGTGTGCCCGCGTTTGCTTAAGCTGAGTTTTTACCTCCTGCAGGCAAAGGTCAACATGCTGAGTGGCTCCGCTCGGCAAATCTCGTGTTCAGATTCTCGGCAAACGACTTTCTAATGCCGGGAGTCGTCTGCAAATGAGAATCCCCGCAGGAACAGTTTGTTACAGGCATGCGAATGGTCATAGTGACACCAACAACCTGTCGCAATCTCCCGGCGAAGTGTGTTGTGATTCCTGATTGATTCAAGCCGAGATCCACCGGTATGGCCACCCACATCATCTTTCAATGTCCAGCTTGTCAGCACAGACGCGTTACGAGTCCGAAACCTGCTGACGGTCCGGTCAAGTGCGACGAATGCGAGTGGGGGCGAAACGAGGGAGTCGGCGATTTCTCTGAAGGTCATTTGTGCCGTTGTCGGATCTGCGGATGCGAGGATTTATGGCGTCAGAAAGATTTTCCGCCGGCGATGGGTTTGGCACTTGTAGCGACTGCAGCCATTCTTAGCTGTATCGCCTACGCAAATTATCAACCGCTCCTGGCACTGGCGATTCTGATGGTGGCCGCGTTGATTGATATGTTACTTTACACGTTTATGGGCGACATGCTGGTTTGCTACCGGTGTGGAGCGCGACATCGACAAACGGCGATGGCGGAAGAGCATCCCAGGTTCGACCTGGAGACCGCAGAACGTTATCGTCAGCAGGATCTCCGGCAGCGACAGGCGTCTAAGCCGGGTTGAGCTCGAAGATTGTCGCTCCGTAGTCGGAGCGCTTTGGACAATAGCATCTGTGGAAGAACTGCGTCGAAGACTGGTTGAGGATTTGAGCGACACGATCGAAGGCGAATTGCGAGTCGATCCGGCGGCTGTCGCTGTGTTTTCGTCGGACGCCAGTCTCTATGAGATCGAGCCGATCGCTGTCGTGTTCCCGCGTCAGGCCCGTGATGTGGAAGTGATCGCGGCTTACTCGGCCGATAACAATATTCCGCTGATTGCTCGCGGTGCTGGTTCCGGGCTTGCGGGAGGCGCGATTGGGCGCGGGATTGTCATCGATTTTTCTCGCCACATGAATCGTGTGCTGTGGGTGGATGGTGATCGTGTTCGAGTTCAACCGGGTGTTGTGCGCGAACAGTTGAATCGAGAACTTCGCAAGCACGGTCGTTACTTTGCACCGGATCCTTCTAATAGCCGTATCACAACCATCGGGGGAATGCTGGGTGTTGATGCGGCAGGATCTCATGCTGTTCGCTAC
>CANHVD010000499.1 GCA_947463775.1 Planctomycetaceae bacterium
TCCGGAACTCGGCTGAACACAGAGAATGCAGCAGTAGGAATATTGGCCTTTTTCAACAACTTCTTGGTGAAGACTTTACTGCCTTCCAGGCGAGCAGCAGCGGCCGACGGACCGAAGACGGCCAATCCATGCCGACGCAGCTCATCAGTCAATCCTGCAACTAGTGGAGCTTCCGGCCCGACAACTGTCAGATCGATGTGGCTCTCGCGCACGAACTTCACGAGCCGATGCACATCATCTGCAGCAATGTTCAGGTTCTCAGCATCAATCGCAGTCCCTGCATTTCCTGGCGCACAGTAGACCTTCGTGACCAGCGGCGACTGGACGAGTTTCCAAACCAGTGCATGCTCACGACCCCCAGAACCGACAACCAGAATCTTCATCGAATCAACTGCCCTGCGTGCTGAGAAAACAAAAAAACTCGCGGCAGAGTACCGCGAGTTTCGGAAGAATTCGAACCAGACACTTATCTGTCCCGAGTTTCGGATCGACAATCAAACCTGTCACACAACCGGAAGAGACTCCGGCTTCAACACAAATGGAAACACTCTGATTGCCGTTCCGGGATCATGTTGCTTCTTGTAAGCCAGTTGAGCAGCCCGGTCGGCTGCAAACTGCAAACGGATGAACTCAAGGCCGCAGAAAGAATCGATATCCGCTTCTGCTGCCACATCGGCGAACATCTCTCCGGCTGAGGCCGCATGACGGCGTACTCCGTGGATACTTCGTTCCCGAACCTTAACTCCGGCGGCTGCCAACTTGATAAGTCCTTTAAGGAACCGACCAACCGTTGTATCAGCACCAGATACCCGCCACAGCTTCTCCCACTCCTCATGAGCTTCCCAATAGAAGCCCATGTTGAAGTAATCCAAACCCAGCAAATAATTGCGATTATTCGCCCACGTTTCAGGGCTCAACGCCCGAGGACCCTGTCCCGGTGCGTGCTTCTTACCGTGACTATGCCCCTTCGGGTCACGAACAGGGTGAGGCATCCCAGAGCCGGGATAGTAGGTGTAGGCGGGAAGTGGACTGGAAGGGTACAAACGCTCAGCTTCGGCTTCAGCCGTAATCATGTGTCGTCGACTCCATTGGCTAGGGGTCATGAATCAGTTGCTCCGCGGAATCGTACGCAGCGGCATCGTCGGAGAACACACGCGGAACAGGAGTTCCCCACGACAATCTGCCACTGACGACCTCAAAACTGAGCAAATGACCACTAAGATCACTTGCCCGATTTCGATTGCACCGAATTTACACCTTTTTCCGTCAACTTCGAGAACTTCTTTCCGCATTTCGCCAGATTCCGGATCGCCGTTGTCCAGAACCTAATCAGTCTGATTAGTCGAAACCGACAACCTATTTCACCTAAACTGACTGCTGGCGTGGCTTTAAGCGTTTGTGCCCACGACATTACCGGTCACGGACTAAGTGGTATATTCAGAATTCAGGCGAACATACTCCTGCGTCAGGTCCGAGGTCCAGAATCGGACCGATTCTGTTCCGGAACATGGCCCGCCAGAAATCGAATACTCCAGTGCGACATCGCGTTTCGACTTCAAACTTGCCGAAAGCTCACTCGCATTAAAGCGAACAGGTGTCCCTGCCAGGTAAACCTGAACCCCATTGATCTTCAGTGAAGCAAAGGCCGTATCGAATTCCACGTTGGCATAGCCGGCCGCAGAAACAATTCGGCCCCAGTTTGGATCGCCACCAGCGATCGCGGTCTTCACCAATGCACTTTCCGCGATTTCCTTGGCGATTCTATAAGCCTGGTCCCGGGTTTCTAAGCCTTGGACATCCACCGTTACGAAGTGATCGGCCCCCTCGGCGTCTCGGATAATGCTGGTCGCCAGATGTTGGCAAACCTGCTGGACGGCAGCCTGTACCTTCAAGAAGTCCTCAGGAGACAATTCTATGGGATTAGCTCCGTTTGCCAGCAGCAGCACTGTGTCACTTGTGCTCATATGTCCATCGACACTGATGCAGTTAAATGTGCGGTCCACTCCAAACCGAAGCGCCTGATCACATTGTTCAGGGGTCAATGCGGCATCCGTCAGGACAACTCCCAGCATTGTCGCCATATTTGGCGCGATCATGGCAGCGCCTTTGCAGGCACCGGAGACTCTGACAGTACCGCCGGAGACCCTGACGTCGACTGATGTAAGTTTCGGAAACGTGTCCGTGGTCATCATTGAGGTCGCCGCAGCTAGCAAATGCTGATCGGATGCTCCTAACGCCTCAATCCCCGTCGGGATGCCCTTCATGATGGTCGCCATGGGCAGCGGAACACCAATTACACCGGTCGAGCACACAAAGACGGCTTCCTCGTGACAGTCAAGTTGCTTCGCCACTGCCGCTGTCATCGCTCGTGCGTCTGCAATTCCAGGCTCACCGGTCGCGGCATTGGAGTTCCCCGAATTGATGATCACAGCACGAGCCACCGACGACGGGACTCGCTCTTTGGAAACAATGACTGGCGCACCGCAGACACGATTTGTCGTAAAAACGCCGGCCGATGCGGCCGGTCGATCTGAAACAAACAAGGCAAGATCCGGCTTTCCGCTGGCCTTAATACCGCAAGTTGTGCCCGATGCTGTGAAACCGAGGGGAAGGCTTGGCTGAGAACTCATTGACACAAAAACCCTTTGAATTCTGAGGGAATTGACGAAGCGGGGAGAAAACCGCACTACGAGCTTTTGGGGAGCGACCAAAAGCATTTAGGCAACAAACCCGCGAACGGACGGGATCGTGGCGTCAGGATTCTCGGTATGCAAGCGAGCCGCATGGTACTGAAAAACGCTGTGCCGTCTGGATGACTGGTCATTGACAAACAATCTCCCCCAAAGTTCAGACCGCTTCGCGACTATGAACTGGGGAATTGCTCTTCGGGCAAAGTTGGGTTGAAGTCGGTTGTTGGCTGGGGCAGCTCGCTCGGGGGCGTCGCACTCGTCGCCGCGAACTGAACATGCACCTGAGATTCGTCCATATCCGGAAAATCGTCAGTCGCTTTTCAAAACGCAAACAGGCCGTCATCATACTCCCGCACGCTGGATATTGACCTGTCTGGCTCAGGAGTTTGCGGTTCAAAGTCGATCACCCACCAACGATTTCGGGGACGCCTTTCATTCGCAATCGTCACAAGCCCTGCATTCGCAAAGGATGCCGCGATTCCAAGGATGTTGTCGTAGGGTGTTGTTCTGATTTCGCCCACACTTTCCAACTCATTCCAGGACCTGGTCTTCGAACAATGGCAAACGTCGCATCACTCGCCTCCGCCGTTTTGACCGCTGGCCATGGGATTCTTCGACTGGCCCAACTTTCTTTTCAAAAGCTTTGAACTAGTCCCTCCGACATTCATATTGCGACCTTCCCTCCACTTACTCATTCGCAGAGGAAAAAAGCGATGTCTCATTCTTCCCCAAAACTTCACAACGCAATGTGGCCCGGTCTCGTTGGTAAGGGCGACGGAGAAGGTCAGGAACCACCAATCAGTCTGGAAAAAATGTTGCAGCTCACGGCTGCAGCCAATGTCAATGGCCAGAAGTTTGATGGGATTGACTACTTCCTGTTTTTTCCTCACACGAATCCAGAAGCCAGTGACGCAGAGCTCAACAAGATTGCGGATCAGATTGCCAGCTATGGATTCTCCGTTGGTTCGCTGGTCGCTCCTGTTTGGCCGGGAACCGTTGGCGATTCCGCGATGGGCGATGACGCTGCCCGTGAGAAATTCATCAGTGCCGTAAAGATGGCCTGTCGCATCGCGAATATTTTCGAAAAGCATGGCGTGCGAAAGTACGGTGTGATTCGGATCGACTCGGCTGAGTTTGGCGTTGGGAAGTGGCGTGAGAACCCCAAGACCAACACATCAAAGATCGCTGGTACGTTTCGTGAAGCTGCAAAGATCGCCGCGGATCACGGCCAACGACTGGCGGCCGAAGGCGAGATCTGCTGGGCTGGCATGCACAGCTGGAAGGATATGCTGAATCTTCTTGAAGAAGTTGGCATGCCGGAATCACTGGGCTTCCAGGCAGACCTGGCTCACACCTATCTGTACTTGCTGGGCTACAACGCTCCTGAGAGCCAGTTGGTCAAGGAAGGGCATACGGCCGATGAATTCTACGCGGCCTACAAGATAATGACTGACAAGCTCCGTCCATGGACAATCGACTTCCATGTCGCACAGAACGATGGTCAGGTCCACGGCGCGGGATCACATGACAAGACCGGCAAGCACTGTCCGGCTGACGATCCGAACGGGAAGCTCGATATCGTAAAGTGCGCGGGTTACTGGCTGCAGGGAGCTTCAGAACGAGGCATCAAGCACATTTGCTGGGACGGCTGTATGTTCCCGAACGCCACGCTGGAGAATCCAAAGACCTGGAACACCATCCTCGACACCATGATCAAAGTTCGCAACGCTCATGGCTGGGCGTGATGCTCCATTGACTGAGTCACGTTGACCAATGTTGTTGCATTGGTCATTTTTATTGGCCAATTTGTCTCAAACACTTTTCTTTTCCCACTGCAGGATCACTCACCATGTCCCTAAAACCACTGAACATCGGCCTTGTCGGCTATGGCTTCATGGGCCGTACCCACTCCAACGGTTACAAACGCGTCAATGATTTCTTTCCAGAGTTGAAGCACCGCCCGGTTCTCAAGGCAATCTGTGGCCGCAGCGAAGAACAAGTCAAAGCGTTCGCAGATCAATGGCAGTATGAGTCTACCGAGACTGATTGGCGCAAGCTGATTGAACGCAAAGATATTGATGCAATCGATATCTGTACTCCCAACAACTCCCACGCTGAAATCGCGATTGCGGCCGCTCAGGCTGGCAAGATGGTCCTTTGCGAAAAGCCATTGGCCATGAATCCGGTTGAAGGCCAAAAGATGGTTGATGCCATCGAGAAGGCAGGCGTCGCAAACACAGTTTGGTACAACTATCGTCGCGTACCAGCAGTTTCTCTGGCGAAGCA
>CANHVD010000500.1 GCA_947463775.1 Planctomycetaceae bacterium
GAAGGGAACTATTCCACAGCGACATCCGCGCCGCCGCGAAATGACTCTGCAACTCGATCCGATCAAAGTCGTATTCGCCCCGTCTCAGGCCATGCCTTTGCTCAGCCAAAAGCAAGGCTTGGTCGACCCGTGCCGATTTCGAACCAGACGTCTTCACCTACAGCAGTTCCTTCCACGGGACATTCAGAATTCTCTGCTTCCAGCCATTCTTCATCGTCCTTGCCCGGAACTCCGGGGAAAATTGCTTCGCCGTGGGGCGCCAGTGGTCCGGCATGGCAGCCCGAGCCTCGATCGAGCGGGATTCTGAATTCTGCGGAAGCGATCAGAGCCGACACGGAGATCCCGAACTCTGGGACGATGATCTCCACTCAACCCGCTGCGGCAACGTCATTGGGCGAGATCAGTGAGAATACGGATGGACTGAGTTCCGCATCCGTGGAGAACGGAGCATCAACTGCGATTGAGCAGCCTGAGGTGACTACAGAACCAACCATGCTGGACCGTCTTCGCGGCTTGTATAATCCTCGGATCGATGAGAACACCGACAAACTTCGTAAGCAGATTCGCCGCTGGCCAGACCCCTTTGGTTTGCTGAAGGATCGAGAAGAGCCACTGGCCCCTGATACAGAGAGTAATCTCGTCCCGGGCAGTCCCGACGCAGGTCAGCAGTCGGCCGATTTGGGTTTGCCGCAGCAGTCTCCGGTCACTGTGCTCACTCCTGAAAACTCGCATATACAATCAGCTATTCAGGAACTGGAAGCTGAACTGTCGGCATGGCCTCAAAAGATGTCCGGCGAAGCAGATCGAGCAGCCGAATGGCGCCAGAAACAGACGGATCTCCGACTGCTGTATATGATCGCCGGAAAGTCGGCCGAGTCAGTCCGGATTATCGAATCGCTTCCGGAAGAAGAACAGGAGTTCTGGCAATCATTGATGATGTCCATGAACAGCTATCGAGAAACATCAGGGGATGCTGATCGTACAGAGCAACTGACGGAGTCCCTGCGTCACCTGCGGACCGCCTCCAAGAAACTTCAGCCCCTTTCACGTCTTACAATTCAGCGATCAATGTTGTGTGATCGTATTGATGGCTTTGGTAATGTCGTCGCTTTTCCGACTTCAAATTTTGAGCCGGGCCAGCGAGTAATCGTGTATACCGAACTTCAGAATTTTCAATCTGAGCTGACCGACGACGGTAAGTATCGATCAGAGTTTGCAGCCCGCATCGAATTCATGCGTGAAGGTGATGATGAGGTCCTGGAGAAAATTCAGGTACTTCAGATTGAAGACCTTTGCGATGTGGAACGCACAGATTATTTTCAGAGCTTTGAATTGACATTACCGGCACTGGAAGGCAAATATCGCATGCGAATCATGCTTCGAGATTACCTCAGCCAGCAGGTGGCGGAATCGGTCCTGGAATTTTCCGTTCGTTCTCGAAGCGGGAATCCATAGAAGCCTCGACAGAAACCGATTCGAAGCCAACATGTTAAGTGCTTATTCAGTGCTCGGCCACGATTTAGGCGAACTCAAAAAGGTATCCCGAGAACCCTCGTCCTTAATTCACACCGTGCAGAGAACAACTCTTTTACTCCGAAAGTATGTGATCCGAATGAAACGAACGACTGGTTTTCTGTGTCTCGCTCTGGCGGGACTGTGCGCTACCGTGGCGATGTCTTCAAACGCTCCGGTGACCGCTGGTTATGCTCCGCGAACTTCTCCGGTTGACGGCGAAGTCGTTCCGGTTGAAGACAGCATGCATGAGTTTATGGAATACGTTTTCCAGCCAACCTATCTGCGACTCAAGCAGAGTATGGCGGCTGCTCCTGCCGACAACAAAGGCTGGAAGGCTGTTAAGTCTGATGCTTTGATTCTGGCAGAAAGCTGCAACCTGCTTTACGGTCGAGCTCCGAAAGAACATGGAGAAGACTGGGTTAAGCATGCAACAGCCTCCAAAGAGCACGGCGCGAAGCTCTACGGCGCGGCCAAGGCCAAAGATTTCGAAGCTGCAACAGGTGCCTGGAAAACCATGCTCGACAGCTGCAACGCTTGTCACAAGCAGTTCGAAAACGGCAAGCATATCCTGCAGCCGTAAAATCAGTGTTGCAAATGCTTCATCCTGGTGAGGTCGCGAGGGGCTCTGAAATTCAGAGCCCCTTTTTTGTTGACCATGCTTGATTGATCTTGAACGCTGGGCGGAGAACAGAAAGAACCGGACGCTAACGCGTTCCGGCTGATTGAATCACGAGCCTGGAGAAAACCAGGATTCCGCGCCGAATGGGGCAACCACAACTCAGCCTGGGGCAACGCCCCAGGAGCGAAATCAATGAATACGCCAAGCCCCAACGGGGCGGCACAAATCCATGACAGACGGACGGATGAAATCATAAACACCAATTGTTTCGCCCTTTCAGGGCTCAAACATTCCAGTGGATCTCGTTCCCAGGGCGTTGCCTTGGGCTGACATGTTAATGGCCCCTTGGGCCGAATCACAAAGGCCTCAAGCTCAACTTAAGGATCTGTACGACTCCCCGTGAGTTTGAACTTTCGGCGAAAGAAATTGGTGTCGGGAACTCGACGTTTCTAACCGGCGCACTTCATTTCATCCAGAGCCAAAATTGACGCGACTGCGATTCGCTTTCGGCTAACCAGCAGTTGCCCATATAAAGGACAAGCGGGTCCATTACTATTCATTCTGCCGCGTTACTGACTGGCATGAACCTAAACACCAGGCAGACGGTTGTCTTTGGCAGTTGAACTGCTTCAAATACCATCCCTCAATAGCCCCACCAACTCATCGCGTTGGCAACAACCGCGTCTTGACCCGATATCAGGATCTTTGCTTATGACTTCATCACCATCGTCCTCGGAAGCGAGCCCCACGGCCGCCGACGGACACGCTCCTCTTGCGCCAAGACGAAGTGTGTTGGTGCATTTCGTGACCGCAGTTCTGAGCTTTGTGATCGTGACGATTCCGGCCACTTTGGGCGGCCTGTTCTTTCTCGATCCCATTCTTCGCAAGAGGAAAGACGCTGCAGCAGGCGGCAAGTCCGGCGAAGTCTCACGAAAAGATGAGAAGGGCTTCATTCGACTCGATCTGAATCGCGATGCCGTGCCAGCCGACGGAACTCCCGTTGCTGTGACAGTTCTCGACGATATCGTCGATGCGTGGAATCGCTTTAAGAATGTTCCGGCCGGCAGTATCTGGCTGCGAAAAGTTGGCGATGGGCCGATTCTGGCCTTCAATTCTATCTGCCCGCACCTCGGCTGTTCTGTCGACTTCCGACCTGCGGAACAGGACTTCTTCTGTCCATGTCACACGAGTGCGTTTGCATTGGATGGCAAAAAGACCAACGAGATTCCTCCTCGCGATATGGACAGTCTGGAAGTTTCGATGCGAACCAATGGAGCGGACGATCCTGCAGGTCAGGAGATCTGGGTGCGATACCAGAAGTTCCGCGGCGCGACGGCTGAAAAGATTGCCGTTTGATTTACGGGAGAAAAGCCTTCCCCGGTCAGTTCGCCGCTCACCCGGCACTGACCTCTCCCTTCTGCACTCGAATATCTTCGCACGGCTGACTTCGAAAGCTCATTCCCGATGAACGCATTGATTAACTGGCTCGATAACCGCACCGGCTTTCGCGAAATGATGCACGAGGCGCTCTATGAACGAGTCCCCGGCGGAGCACGCTGGCGCTATGTCTGGGGCAGTACACTCGTCTTCACTTTCACGCTGCAGATGATCACCGGCTTTATGCTGTGGTCAGCTTACAGCCCCAGTACTCGAACGGCCTGGGAAAGCGTTTACTACATTCAGAACGAAATGTTCATTGGATACATCATTCGCGGTCTGCATCACTACGCGGCTCAGGCCATGGTGGTGCTGATGGCGATTCACCTGGTTCAGGTCGTGATCGACGGAGCATACAAAGCTCCGCGTGAAATGAATTTCTGGCTGGGTATCGTGTTGATGATGATCGTGCTCGGGTTATCTCTGACAGGTTACCTGTTGCCATGGGACCAGAAGGGTTACTACGCGACTCAGGTCACAACCAACATCATGAGCGCGACGCCGGTCGTTGGTCCGGAAGTGCAAAAGCTGGCTCAGGGCGGAAGTGATTACGGTCACCTGACGCTGACTCGCTTCTTTGCGATGCATGCTGGGATTCTTCCGGCAACGCTGGTGGCTTTCCTGGCTCTGCATATCTACGTCTTTCGCCGTCATGGTCTCACAGTGCATGATGCGAAACATGCTCCGGACACCACATTCTGGCCGGATCAGGTTCTAAAGGATGCAGTCGCATGTCTTGCCGTGCTGGCGGTTGTGTTGATGCTGGCCATTCTGCGGCCGGCCGAACTCAGCGCTCCAGCGGATCCAGCCGTAAAGTTTGATGCGGCTCGCCCGGAATGGTACTTCCTGTTTCTGTTTCGCTTCCTGCGATTCCATGCTGTGGAAGCTCTTGGGTTGACCTTCGGAGCGATCATCGTTCCGGGAATCATCATGGGCATTCTGACCATGATGCCGATCACGGCTCAGGTGCTGGGCGAATGGGGCCATCGGCTGAACAAGGCGTTTATCTGGCTGATGGCAATTGCGATTGCCGTGCTGACCGGAATGGCGTTTTATGAAGATGCAAATGATCGAGGACACCAGGCGGCTCTGGCGGAAGCTCATCGCGATGGCCAGCGAGCCATTGAACTGGCGTCCGGTCCGGACAAGATTCCCGTTGACGGAGCGGTCTCATTGTTGCGTCGCGATCCCTACACTCAGGGTCCTCGCTTGTTTGCTCAGCATTGCGCGGCGTGCCATCGCTTCAATGGACATACAGGCCGTGGAACTCTTGTGATGGAAATGAACGCGGAGAAAGTTCCCGTGATCGGTGCTCCGACGGCTGCTGATCTCGGCACATTTGGCAAGCGAGAATGGATGACTGGAATCGTTACCGA
>CANHVD010000501.1 GCA_947463775.1 Planctomycetaceae bacterium
CGGGCTGCGTAGAGGCGTGACATGACGTTCACATCCCACATCCGCTGCCACTCGGCGTTTGTTGATTCAAGTCCGCCCTTGAAGGTGATGCCCGCGTTGGAACAGAAAACGTCTATCTGACCGCCTTGCGTCTCCGCGAGCAGAACAAGCTGGCGAACGTCGTCTTCAGACGCCACGTCACAGCGGTTAAAGATCGCCTGAGAACCAATCTGTTCTGCGACATTGCGAGCAGCCGTTTCATCAAGATCGGAGACAACAATCAATTTTGCTCCGGCCTTTGCGAAGGTACGACACATTGCCGCGCCGATGCCTCGTCCTGCTCCCGTGACCACCACCACTCGATCTTTCAAATCCATTGAATCTGCCGCGTTTCTTGGGAGTGCTGCGGAGCTTGTTCCAGTTCTCCGCGTCGATTAACAGGGCTCTGAATAGAGCCGGTGATTGAGGATTACCGTCTCGTTTTGTGTGCCCCCAGGATCGCTTCCAGCGAGCATGTTCGCGAGATTCAGGTCTGCGGAAGAGTAATCGAATTCGGCAACAAGTGCGACTCCGGTTCCCTGAGTGATTGGTCCGGTTTTCATCGCTGGCATTACATGCGAGGAGTGAGATACTCCCAGCAAGAATTTTACAGGGCGTGGCTTGATCCGAGTTGACGCAATCTGTTCGCCCTTCAGATACGGAGGCTGCGAATTTGCAAGTACTCGTCGACAATCGCGCTGCATCGATTGGCGGTTTAGAAGCAGTCCAAAGATAAACCCCATTCATGACAGCCTTAAGCGTCATCGAGGGTTTTTTGGGGAAGAGCTGTCCGAACGCAAAATCCCAATCCCTCACTGACGTTTCGGGTGGGGATTTTAAAGAACGGAAACATCAGGCCACGCTGACTCTCCACGTTCCGGATTCCACCAGTTTGCGAGTCGTTTCGTGGCGATACTGAAACATGTTCTGCAGTTTGCGGCGAATGATCCAGTCGCCGAACAGCATGCCCAGAAATCCGAATGGGGCTCGATACTCGACTTCGTCTCGCAACAAGGTTCCACCGCGTGAGTTCTCAAGGCAGAAATGGCGGTGATACCAGAAGGCGAATGGCCCGGATTCCTGACGATCTGCGAACATCGTGGGATATCGATACTCTGTGTGCATTGCAACCCAGCGAACAGGAACAGGTCCGACGTTTCCCTGCAAAACAACTCGTGCACCGGGCTGCAGAGAACCGGATGATTCGACAGCCTTCATATTCTCCCACGGGGGAATGAGATGCGTCAAAGCGCCGGGGCTTTCGTGGAACTGGAACACCGTTTCAGGCGTCGCAGCGATATTCGACTCCATGACGAACCGTCTGTTGATGCTGCTACTGAAACCGTGGAACTTCGCGGCATCCTTTAGAATCAAACCGAAAGGGATCCACCAGAGGAGGTCGTTAGTCAACAGCGTCACTCCGAACAGAGGAGGAAAGACGCCGTTCCAAAGTGACCAGGCAAAACCGATTGGCCCAAAGATTTTTCCCAGCAACCCAACCAGCACGATTGGCCAATGCCGACGTGAATCTCCAGCGGCGATAGCATAGCCGATCCCGTAAACACCCACGATCATCCCGACACACTGCCAGATCTCAGGGTAATTCACCCTTTTGGCCCCGGCAAAATCGAACAAGGCATTCGGCCAGATGATGTTCGCAGCACCCCATGCGAGGTTGTAGAAACCAGCCGCCAGGAGCCATCCGCGGATCCAGCTCGGCGGAGAAGTTGTGGATGGATCAGTCACGGGAGGCTCCCAAATCGAAAATAACGCAGAAAAAGGCTTGTTTGGCTCTCCGCAGTTTTCCATTAAGGTTAACTCAATCCCGCGACAATCGCGATGATTTCAGAATCTAACGGGAGTTCACCGGGAGTCCGGGGCAAAATCGGACGTTTTTTAGTTATCTTCAGGGCATAGTTGAGGCTGCAGGAAGTGACAGTCTCCATCGATGATTTACTGGAATGCTTGAGTTTCGGGCATTCTTGAGGTGCCGGCATGACTGAGTTACCGGCCGGCATAAGATACGGGGCCGTCAGCCCATCGTCTTCAACGGAACAAGTTGTCAACGGAAGAAACAGTATGCCATTTGAAATTTCGATTCCTCGACTCGGCTGGTCCATGGAAGAAGGAACCTTCGCTGGCTGGAGAAAAGAGGCCGGAGACGCCATCCGTCGAGGCGACATCCTGTTCGAACTGGAAGGCGAGAAAGCTCTTCAGGAAATCGAAGCGGTTGACGAAGGCGTTCTCGCAATCGCCGTCAATGGTCCGAAGCCCGGTGATGTGCTGAAGGTCGGAGCAATCGTCGGTTACCTTCTGGCCCCGGGCGAAACTCTGGCAAATCCAAAGCAGCCCGGTTCATCACAGCTCAAAGTTCCTCCGGCGGACATCCCCGCGACGAAAGCAGAACCAACTCGGATTGCTGACATTGCATCTGTTGACACGCAAGTCGTGGTCCCCGCGGCAGCACCGTCCGTCCGTCGTTTAGCTCGTCAGTTAGATGTTGCTCTGGCCTCGATCACGGGTACTGGCAGCAATGGTCGGATTACCGAAGACGACGTGCAACAGGCCGCAGCGAGTCTCAGCACAAGTTCGCCGTTGGAACAGTCCGACGGACGCATCATCGCGACTCCCCGCGCGCGGCGCGCGGCAAAGCAGATGGGAGTTGATCTGACGAATGTGAACGGCAGCGGTCGTGAAGGACGAATTCGGGAGCGTGATGTGCTCTCGCAGACTTCTGCTTCTACCGCTGGTCGCCGAATCGCAGTGACGGGCCGTCGGAAAATCATCGCCGAGCGTCTGTCACAAAGCGCTCGTCAGACGGTTCCCGTGACGATTACCAGTCGAGTAGACGCGTCGAATCTTGTGAGTTTGCGAGAGCAGTTCAAAGCGACCGCACAAAAACCGGTGCCCGCCATCCACGATATCATCGCGAAACTTCTGGCGGAAATATTGACTCAGTTCCCGCTGCTCGCCAGCCGTTGGGAGGGGGCCGATATTGTTCAGCCAAATCCAGATCAGATTCATATTGGTCTCGCCGTTGACACTCCGGAAGGGCTGATCGTGCCGGTGATTCGAAACGTCTCCAGTCAAAGTCTGATGAGTCTTGCTGTTGAATCTGCACGAGTCATCCAGAAGGCTCGCGATGGAAAGCTGTCGACATCGGAAATGCAGGGGGCCGTTTTCACAATTACAAACCTCGGCGCATTTGGCATTGATGCTTTTACTCCCGTCATTAATCTTCCGGAGACGGCGATTCTTGGATTGGGGGCAATTCGTCGAGAACCTGTCGTTGGTGAAGATGGACGCATCGAAGTGCGTCAGATCATGACTCTGAGCCTGACCTTTGATCACCGAGTCATCGACGGCGCACCAGCCGCGCGATTCCTGCAGACGCTCGTCAACGCGATTGCGAATCCTGCCGCGAGACTGATTTTTCTGGGGTCGTAGATTCAATTCCAGAAAGGCTCGTGGCAGACGCTGTGGGGGTGCATGTGCTCGTGGCTAGTGAGTGCGTCGTAAGATGGAGGAAAAGTGGGCTGAAGCCCACACCGCATAGTATTTGACCGCTGCCCCTGGCCCTGTCTGCTCTGTGTCGATTGAAGAGATGTCCGCGTCCGAATTACACTGTTGGCGTGGCACCATCCGGCGGCCGCGGAATTTTACAGACTCCTGAACGTTCCAGCATAAATGGAGACAGTGATGGCCAGAGTAACTCGTCGAGGATTCCTGCACACATCAACGGCGGCCGGGGCGTCTCTTTTGCTGACAGGCACGAAGGCGTCAGGAAAAATTCTGGGCGCCAATGATCGTCTTAGAATTGCAGTCGTCGGCTTGAACGGTCGTGGTCAAAGCCATCTCGCAGGCTGGATGGATCAGCCGAATGTTGAGATCGCCTACATCGTCGATCCAGACAAGAATGTACTCGCCAAAGCGATGACCGGTCTGCAGTCCAGGCTTAAGGAGAACTTCAAGGCCAAAGGGATCGCCGATGTTCGTGAAGCCCTGGAAGATAAGAACCTGGATGCAATTTCCATCGCGACTCCGAATCACTGGCATTCGTTGATGACGATCTGGGGAGCACAGGCTGGCAAGCATGTCTATGTCGAAAAGCCGATGAGCCATGATGTGGCTGAAGGGCGGATTGCCGTTGCGGCTCAGGAAAAATACGGAGTTGTTATTCAGCATGGCACCCAGAGTCGCAGCGATGCCAAAATCTCCGGACTTCATGAAGCTATTCAGGCGGGGAAATTTGGCAAGCTGAAGATCTCTTACGGTTACTGCTGCAAGAAACGTGGCAGCATTGGTCACAAGCCTGTCTCAGCTCCACCCGAGAATCTGGACTGGAATCTTTGGCGTGGACCGGCTGTGATCGACGAGTTTCATGGAAACCTCGTGCACTATAACTGGCATTGGTTCTGGAAGACCGGGAACGGTGACCTCAACAATCAGGGGACTCATCAACTGGACATCGCGCGATGGGCTCTTGATAAGGAACTGACTCATCCGGTGAAGGCGATGGCTATCGGTGGTCGCTTCAAATGGGACGACCAGGGGGAGACTCCTAACACGATGATGGGCATCGCTGAATACGCCAACGGGCAGCAGGTGTTCTTCAACGTGCGAAATGTTGACTATCCGAAGTATGAGCACCAGGTTGAGAATGAGTACTACTTCGAGGATGGCGGCAAGATCATTCGCGGTCTCTACTATCCGGCTGGCAGCTCAAAGGGCGAGACGCTGGATATCGCTCCAGGGAAGGTCACGCCGGGCGGTAACTGGGCTGCATTCGTCACGGCTTGTCGCGAAGGTAAGCCTGAACTTGCGAACGGCAACGTTTATGACGCTCATTATGGCTGCGTTTTGGGCCATCTGATGAATAATTCCTACCGTCTGGGTCAGAAGGTCCCGTTTAATGCTAA
>CANHVD010000502.1 GCA_947463775.1 Planctomycetaceae bacterium
AACAGCTTTCGAGCAGCCGGACTTCCATAACCTTCTCCCACATCAATTCCAGCCACCGCAACGCCGGCCGAGAGAAACTGCTGGTGCATCCACTTTTCATGTTCATCCGGATAGCCGGCCAGAGTCGGCGCATAAAACACCCACGGCTGTGGCGTCTTTCGCAGAGACTCTTCCGGCCAAAGGATAAAGGCTGGCCGCCCTTCAACACGAAACGCTTCACCTGGCAAGACGAGCTTCTTGATTTCATCAGCCTGCAACGACTGCATAAGGCCAAAGAGACACGCAACAACCAAAGCGGAAACGAGGAATTGTCGAGTCATGAAAAAGCCTTATCGTGGAGTTCACGTGGAAGTCAGTCGGCCAGGAATGCGACTCAGGATACACGAGATGACCGTGCTCCAGGGAGCATTCAGCCTCGTTTTTCAAGGCTCGGCCCAAAGACCGGCCGGTACACTAGTCAACCGGATGCAGCCTCCGCTTCCGATTATCGCAAGTTGAATTCTTCGAAAATCGACTGATCCGCCCCCGGTCGGCCAGCGTTCTCCCACAGCCTTAACCCTGTGGACGGTGCTCTGTACAAATGCAGACGTCCATTCTTCAATTGTCTCCGAATGCTGGACGGTTCGCAGAATGCTCTTTCCGACAGGCACCGACGCACCGATTTATCATTTTCCGGTCGCCACCATCGGGTTGATTGCCGCTAACGTTGTCTGCTTCTGTATCACCGGGTTCGGTTACAATCAGGGGGCCATTGACCCCTGGATACTGCATTATGGAAATGGACTGAATCCTGCCGAATGGATTACGTCCTCATTCGCACATGCTGGTCTCAGCCATCTGGTGGGGAACATGCTGTTTCTCTGGTGCTTCGGACTTGTCGTCGAAGGAAAAGTTGGCTGGAAAGTATTTCTGCCCATCTACTTCGGGATCGTTGCCTTCTCTGGAGCCGTGACCGATGTGGTCACCCTCCTGCATTCGCATGGCGGATGCCTTGGTGCTTCCGATGCGATTTTTGGATTGATGGCGATCAGTCTGGTCTGGGCTCCAAAAAATGAAATCCATTTCGAAGGTGCGTTCGTTGGCTACGGTTTTGGAATGTCCCGAGCTTTCTCGTTCGATGTCACGATTCTGACGTTGTCTCTTTGGTACCTGGGAGCGAATCTTGTCAGCTTCTTGTTCTGGCCGGGAATGAGTACGTCATTCCTGCATTTGCTGGGAAGCCTGGCCGGATTCCCAATCGGCATCTTTATGCTGAAGAAAGAACTCGTCGACTGCGAGAACTGGGATCTGTTCGCCGTCATGAAGGGCACGCATGGACGTTTCGGAGAAAAGGACTGGGCACTGGGATATCACTCCAGCGTCGGCAAAACGTACGACGACACACCGATCCCGCTCCCAATCAATGACGCGGATTCCGACACAAAGACTCGCCGGAAAGTGGATCGATCCGCACGCCGCGCGGCTCTATCCGAAATCAACCGAATGATTGACGAGGGAGATGTCCTGACAGCGGCCGATGAACTCTTCAAACTCCGAATTGATGATCCCACGATCTGTATTGGTCAGGAGAAAACTCAACAACTGGCCAAAGGCCTGCTGAAAGCCGAAGCGTTCGATGAAGCCGAGTTCTGGCTTCAGGAACACATTGATCGATTCCCGAACGACAGTGCCTGGGCGCGAGTTCGCATGGCTCAACTTCTATTGACCCAGCGTCAGCAACCCCGTGCTTGTATTGCAACTCTTGAACATCTCGATGCAGCAGATCTGCCTGAATCGTTAAAGCCTTTGGCCGCTAAAATCATTTCAACGGCCAGAGCGCAAATTCGCAGCGGTGTTGTGGATGCTGAAGTATCGTGGTGACGCCGACAGGTTTTCTCCTGAGAATCTCGACCGTTACTTCGCGCTCTTGCCGTGCGCTGAGCCTGGTTCGGACTGCAAGGTGCTGAGATACTCCACGAGGTCTCGAATTTCTGATCGTGTCAGATTCTTGACCAGATCCTGAGGCATCCCGGACTGCCCATTAGCTCGCTCATCGATTTCGTCCTTGGCAACCGAGACCAGAGCGCCGGTGGGAGTCATCAATTGCACAATGGAGTCATCTTCACTCTTCAGAATCCCCGAGTGAATCAGGCCATCCATCGTGACCAGGATGACTGTTTCAAATCCCTTCGCAACCTTCGCGTTGGGATCAACAATTGCCTCGAGCAGGTAGTTGCGGTCTTTGTCTTTTCCGATGCGACTCAGATCAGGCCCCACTTCGCCACCGCTGCCCCCGACCTTGTGACAACGTCGACAAGACGCCGCGCTGCGACCAAAGAAGACCGTTCGCCCCTGTTCTGCGTTTCCACCCTCCAGACATTCGCTCCAGTTCGCAAGTACAGTCCCGGCTTCCTGCTGACGAGATCGGAAATCAGCGACGGCCGCCTTTAACTCCGGCGTACCGGATTTCTCAGCCGCCAAAATCAAATCCAGCGCTGCTCCGGAGGGAAGCGACTGATTCTTCAGTCGATCAAAGGTCTCCAGCAACGCCTGTCGCGCGTCGTCTGTCTTGATGGAACCCAATAGTCGCAGAGCGGTCTGCTGCGATCGAACTGTTCCATCTGCTAACAGTTCCCTCAACTGTGGCACAGAGCTTTCAGGAGCACTTCCTACCATGATTTCAACGGCAGCGAGGCGTACGGATTCTGAAGTATCCTTGAGCCCGGATTTCACGACGGCGTCGGCTTCGGGCGACAACTTGACGAGTGCTCGAAATGCCGACACACGCAGATTGTCGTCCAGATTCGTGTCGTGAAGAATTCCGACAAGCGTTGGAACGATGTCTGTGATGCCGAGTTCCGTCGCAATTTCCACGGTCAATTTTCGCAGTTCCGGAGAACCAGACAACATACCGGGCAAATGAGGACTGACGGCCTGCTGCAAACCATCAACTTCACGATCAGGCAGCGGTCGCCATTGGCCTGTCACTGTATCCGTCTTCTGTGGCTTGTTCCAGGTGCTCAGCAACTGAGCCGCCAGCAGACGAATCTCCGCGGACTGTTCTCCTCCAGCAGCAATCCGGGCCACTGCGTCCGCGCGCTCCGCAGTACCGATTCGGTAGCATGCATTCAGACTTCTTCGTAATACGCTGTCTTCCAGCCCTGGCGTCTCAATCAGATCCGCAAGCTTCGACTGCCCCGCCTCCAGACCGTCGTCATTGATCGCTCGAGCAGCTTCGGCAACGATTAACGGATCTGCATCCGTCAGCAATTCCGCCACAGCCGAGTCTGCCTGTCGCCTCATGGCCAGTACAACGCCAAGGCGACCACGAGATCCCGGATACTGTGCCAGAGAGTTCAATAAGCCGGGCTGACGTTCGCCAATCTGCATCAATCCCACAACGGCCTGATGCCTGACGATAGGATCATTGTTCTGATTTCGATCAAGCAACGTCAAAAGCGATGGAACATCTTCCGAGCCGCCTAGCGCCCCCAACGCCGCAGCAGCGAATCCGGCCAGCCGCAGATTGTCACTACTGGTCAACTCACGACAGGTCGATGCAAGCTCAGCACGATTGTCCTTCAGCACCGAAACGCCATGTCGTGAAACGATGTCTCCCAGGATTCGCACGGCCTGAGCCTGCAGTTCTTCGGAGTAGCGATTGGATTCATCTCCCAAAACGTGCTGCAGCAACATCACAACCTGGGTCGCCTGTTCAGCCGATCCCAGCCCCAACTGCCAGCATCCCCACATCCCATGCCGCGCCGACAATTCATGAGCCGGAGTTTTCACCGCATTCATCAGCTCCTCTGCGGCGTTGCGACGAACCAGTTCGAACTGTGATTCCTGCCGGACTCGACGATCGACATGGCTGAGAAGCTCCACAAGTGTTCGCACAGAAGCTTTTGCGATTCCGCCACCCAGCCACTCAACAGACTTAGCAGCCGTAACAGCAGCGAATTCCTTATCATGAGCAAAGCGATACAGACGACCTTTGCCTTCCCCGTTCCAGCCGTTAACCCAATCACTGACAACCATGCTGCCATCCGGAGCAAACGTCACGTCCGTTGCCAGAATCGACCACAGGAACTGATGCGAATCCGCCAGTTCAAAAGTGGCTCCCTTTGGGTTCACTGCAAAGCTGCGAATACCGCTATTGCCTGCAGTCCCGCGAAAGTCAGCCATAAAAAAATGGCCAGCATATCGTTCTGGCAGTCCCACGCCGGGATAGTAAGTCAGCCCGGAAGGCCCATCCGCCAGATTCGCAATCGGCGGCAACGTCGAAGCTGGCTGAACAGCCGTCGTGTCTGCATCTGCTTTGTACGGATACCAAATTCGCTCGCGATTCCAAGGCCCTCGATCATCGAGATACTGATAGTACATTCGCCAGCCGGTATCTCCATGCTGGACAACGTAGACCCAGCGAGCCTTATCACCGCTGTCGGAGTTGTTGTCGCCGGTAAACAGATTCCCGTTATCATCGAACGCCAATTCCTGTGGATTCCGCAGACCGTAGGCAAAGACTTCGAGATTGCTGCCATCCATATCACAACGAAACACGGCTCCCGTGTCGACGCGTTTCAAACGAGTCCCCTCTTTCGTCACAACATTAAAACCACGGTCTCCAATGCTGAAGTAGAGACGACCATCGGGACCAACAACCAGTCCATGCATATCGTGCCCACGAAAGGCGACGCGAACACCGTAGCCGTGATGCAACGCCTCGGATTGTTCCGCTATGCCGTCGTTGTCTGCATCACCAAAACTCCACAGCTTTGGAATACAGGTGTAGTAAACGCGCCCGTTATGTTCGATCACTCCCGCGCCAGTACCGTCGATGATGTCATTGAAGCCATCAGCAAATAAAGTATCTCGATCAAACGTTCCGTCGCCATCAGTATCCTGCAGCAATCGAATTCGATCATGCTCCGTAGCCCATTTCTGAACATCGCT
>CANHVD010000503.1 GCA_947463775.1 Planctomycetaceae bacterium
CAGGTTTCGCTCGACTTACTCTGGAAGATTATTCAACAGCGAATCACCACCACGCCAGCTCCTCGCAGAACCATGCACCGGGAAGTCCGCCATCGTGACCTGCTTCTGGATGTGATCCGTGAAGACACCGACATCCTTGTGCATGAAGTTCTGATCCGTTTCTGTGCCGCCTATCTGGATCAGGGTTATGCGCAGTGGAGACTTCCAGATCGTGATGCCGGGTTTCTCGCATCATTCTGTGCGCTGCTTCAGTCCGGCGGGTTTGGAAATCGACGATGGATGCGATCGTTGACTTCTGAGCTGGAGAAATTACAGGCCGGCAGTATTACTCCTTTGCAGTCCATCGCCGATTCTCTCCGCCAACTCGGAGTGGAAGATGGCGAGCGGAATGAGTTTCTTCGCAATTCATTGCTGGCGTTGCGAGGCTGGGCCGGCATGATCTGGCAGACCGAAATCCGTCCGGATCGCGTGTATCGTTATTCGCCGCCGGGAACGTTGATCGAATTTGTCGCCGTCAGACTTCTCTTGGATCGTCTTGCTGCAGCAAGTGTTTCCAGAGAGGTGATGGACTTCCGCAGACCGTTGAACGAACTCCGCGCGTCTTTGCGAGCATCTCTGCATGCGGCGAATGGAAATTCGACGAACGATCAGAGAGCCTACCAGATTCTTCAACTGGCTCAGATTCATGGATGGTCATCTCAAACTCTCGCGGAATTGTCTGAGCCTGATTGGACGGAATTGATCACAGAAGTTGATCGCTTCTCCAGCTTTGAACGCCGCCGAGTTTTCCATTTTGCGTTCGAACGTCAACTGGTTCACAGAGCACTGGACGCAGTTTCAATTCGAGTGGCACAGCCGCCGACGAAGCCCGAGACACCTCAACTACAAATTGTGACCTGCATTGATACCCGGGAAGAATCCTTCCGGCGACATCTGGAGGAAGTGGCCCCCGACGTAGAAACGTTTGGCAATGCCGGGTTCTTCTGCGTGCCGATGTATTATCGCGGTGCGGCAGAAGCCCACTTTACCGCGCTTTGTCCCATCGTGGTGATGCCGAAAAACTGGATCGTGGAAGACGTCGTTTACGCTTTGGAAGATTCGCATCGTCAGCGAGCAACTGCGCGACGCCTGCTGGGAAGTGCGTCGCATCATTTCGACGCGGGGACTCGACGTTCGCTCAGCGGAGCTGTCCTGACAGCGTTGCTGGGCCCCCTGGCCACGGTACCTTTGCTGGGACGAATTCTGTTTCCACGATTCGCGGCAAAAATGCACCGAACGGCTCGACGCTTCGTCGCACCACCCGCAGTGACTCGACTACGTTTGGAGCGAGCGGAAGGAGCTCCTGCCGGTCCGGATGATGAGGGAATTGGCTTCACACTTTCAGAAATGGTCAACATCTCTGAACGATCTCTGCGAGACATCGGGCTGATCTCCAATTTTGCTCGACTGGTTATGTTTCTGGGTCATGGTTCAAACTGCCTCAATAATCCTCACGAGTCGGCCTATCACTGCGGTGCCTGTTCCGGCAGCGCGGGAGGCGCGAATGCGCGAGCGCTGGCGGCGATGCTGAACGATGTTCGCGTGCGTCGACAATTGAAGGAACGAGGACTGGAGATCCCGGAAGAGACTTACTTCATCGGCGGTTTGCACAACACAGGCTCGGAAGAGATAACCTTCTTCGACCTCGAACTGTTGCCAACATCTCATGTTCGATCATTGCGACTGGCGCGAGATTTGTTTAGCCGAGTGGCCGAACGGAATGCTCATGAGCGATGTCGACGCTTTGAATCGGCACCACTGGATCTGACGGCTACGGAAGCGTTGTTGCATGTTCAGGAACGAACAGAAGATCTTGCACAAACTCGGCCGGAGTATGGGAACTGCACGAACGCCATGTGTTTTGTTGGCCGTCGCAGTCGAATTCGAGGATTATATCTGGATCGGCGATCATTCCTGATGTCGTATGATAAGTCGCAGGATACGCCGGCCAACATGATCCTGGCTCGAATTCTGGGTGCCGTGATCCCGGTCTGTGAAGGCATCAATATGCTTTACACACTTTCAGCCATTGACAATCGCGGCTGGGGCTCGGGCACCAAGCTTCCGCACAATGTGACGTCGCTGCTGGGAGTAATGGACGGGGCGGCCAGCGATCTGCGGCCGGGACTTCCATGGCAGGGTGTTGACATCCATGAACCCGTGCGACTGCTGTTTGTGGTCGAGACAACTCCGGAAGCCATGCTGCAGATTATGGCCGATAATCCCACGGTGGGTCGCATCTGTCGCAACGGCTGGGCACAGTTGGCTGTGCTTGATCCGGACTCATCGAGGATCCAGCGATTCATTGGCGGAAAGTTCGAAGACTACTCACCAACATCGACCGAACTCGCGTCTGCTGATTCATCACTAGAGTGGTATCGCGGTTGGCGCGATCATCTGAACTTCGCGCTGATTCGAACTGCTGGAGGAGTTCCGGCTGCTTCTTCGTAGATGACACTCCATCCTTCCTTCCTGAATGGCAGGTTTCGAACTCACACTTTCGCGACCTGCCACTGACTGATTTTTCAGAACACATCACTCGCTGCCTATCCTCATGCTCACAATTGCCGGAATTATTGTTGTCGCCGCTCCGTTGCTGCTGCTGGCTGTTTTTGGAATAGCGACGCTGCTTCGCATATCGCTGACAGAACGAAACATGGCCAGATTCACCGAGGCATCGACGGTGTTGGGACTGATCTCTGCGTTGTTGATTCTGGCCGTAATGCTGGCGACCAACGAACGCAATGTCTCTGTGGTGCTTGGTGACTGGGTCAGGATCTCCGGATCTCACGCTCATGACCTGTCAGGGCACGAAGAAAAACATAACCACGAAGCCGGAACATTAAAGCACCCGTCAGAAGAGACGTCGCCGGAAGACAAAGGATCTGACGCTAAGGCAGTCATAAAGAGCGTCAATGAAAATGGAGCGACTGAAAAAGAAGCCGCTGAACATGAGGCTGCAGCAGAAGCGACTGAAAAAGAAGTGGCCCATTCTCCTGTCATGGACGAGGAATCTCATTCAAATCATTTCCACTTTCGTCTGAAGTTCGTGTTTGATCGCCTCAGTGTTCCTTTTGTCATCATGACGTTTGTGTTGTGCGGAGTCATCGCGGCGTTTGCCAGTCGATATCTGCATCGCGACGAAGGTTTTCATCGATTCTTTATTTACTTCTCGTTCTTTCAGTTGGGCATGATCCTTTCATCCGTTGCCGGCACGATTGAAACTTTGTTCTTTGGCTGGGAACTGGTTGGACTTTCCTCCGCATTGCTGGTCGCATTCTTTCATGATCGACCGGCCCCGGTGGCTAATGGCCTGCGAGTTTGGGCGGTCTATCGCGTCGCCGATGCGGCCTTTCTTGTCGCCGCATTGACCCTGCACCATCTCTCCGGGTCCGGAGACTTTGACGGCATCGCCGGTCAGGGCGACTGGCCGAACGGGACAGCTGTTCTGTCTGAAGGCTCAGCACTGTTCGTCGGTTGCCTGCTGCTGTTTGCTGCAGCCGGAAAGTCGGCACTTGTCCCCTTCTCCGGATGGCTGCCCAGAGCCATGGAAGGTCCCACACCCAGCAGTGCTGTTTTTTACGGTGCGCTGTCGGTGCATCTTGGGGCATTCCTGTTGCTGCGAGTCAGCTCGCTGCTGGATGAATCGCTGACGCTGCGAATTCTCGTCATCCTGCTGGGGCTGATCACGATGATCTATGCAACGATGGTGGCTCGCGTACAGACGGACATCAAAAGCAGTCTGGCGTTTTCGTCCCTCACGCAGGTCAGCATCATCGTTGTGGAAATTGGTTTCGGTCTGCGTTACATCGCCCTGATTCACATCATTGGTCATGCCTGCCTGCGAACGCTGCAACTGATTCGCGCTCCGTCTTTGTTGCGGGACTATAACTCGATGATCAATGCCATTGGAGCCTATCTGCCGGAAGCACGAGCAGGCAATGTGTCTCCAACGATGCGTTCGCGACTCTATCGATTCGCGTTTGATCGCGGAAACCTCGACTCTCTGCTGGATGAATACTTCGTCCGACCATTCGTTCTGGTTTTCAGTTGGTCTGACCGAATGGAACAGCGCTGGACAACCTGGTTGTCGGGTCAATCAAAGAGCACTGACGACAGCGCGAATGAAAAAGCAGGAGCAGACGTATGATCCCCGAACTTCACTTCCCATGGCTTGAATGTTCAATCCTGCTGCCGCTTTTGGGCGCGGTCGCCTGTGGTTTGTTGCGAGACCCCGTCAGGTCGCAAAGAGTAGCCGTGATCTGCGGCGTGTTGACCCTGTTCTGCACGACCGGAGAATGGCTCGACTTTGCCATGATCGGATCGTTTGAAGCTCACGACCACTGGGACGTTGTCCAGTGGATCTTTCACAAAGACATTTTCGTCATTGATGAACTCAGTGCACCGTTGCTGCCACTGACATCGTTGTTGTATCTGATGACGATGGTCTCCACGTTAAGGACAAAGCTGGGACGGTTTTCTTTTGGACTGACTCTGGCGTCCGAAGCCATTGCTCTGGGAACACTCAGTTGTCACAGTCCATGGGGAATCATTCTGCTGATGTCACTGAGTGTAGTACCGCCGTGGCTGGAGCTTTATCGCCGGGGGGCCTCAACGCGAGTATTCTCGATTCACATGGGATTGAGTGTGATACTGCTTGTGATTGGCTGGAGTCTGGTAGATTTCACAGGCGATCAGCCTCGCGCATCCCTGCTCTCGGCATCACTTTTGACGCTGGCCGTACTACTGCGTGCCGGAGTTTGTCCTTTACATCCCTGGATGGCAGACCTTTTTGAGCACGCAACATTGGGCACGGCGTTGCTGTTTGTGGCACCGATGACCGGAGCGTACGCGGTCATGCATTTGGTTTTTCCAGTGGCTCCTGC
>CANHVD010000504.1 GCA_947463775.1 Planctomycetaceae bacterium
AGTCACTTAGAACTTTGCCAGTAGTCCCAGCAGTTCGAGCTTTGATCGGCATTCGTCGCGTTCACGACTACGATTCAATGAGACCCACGAAGGATCCTGCGCCGCAAGAAACTCTTCGTTCGAATAAGGAGGAGCAGATTTCGCCGATGCCGCATTGGCTGTGAGCCGCTGAATGACTTCGCGATCAAGTCGAGTCAAAAACATCGACTGCATGCGATAGTCCAGAAATGCTTCCCAAACCATCGGGAACAGCGGAGCAACAATCTTCTCGCCAATGGTCGTTGCATAATTCCGAATCTCCAGCTGAGCATGGCTATCCATTCGCAAAGCAAGGAAGTGCAGCAGATTATGCAGATCGATTTTCCAATAGGCTTCGGTGTAGGTGGAAAGCGGCAGATCCTTACGAGCCTGCTCGCGAGCAACTCCGGTTTCAATTCGACTTTGATACACCGAGCGAATCTTCTGCTGAAGTTCCTGCTCTTCAGTCGTCAGCTTTGCTCCCAGATCGACCGGCAGAGCATCACCGCTTCCCTGACGATTGGATTCCGCCTGTGTCCGCCACTGGTCTTCCGGCGTCCCCTGTGCGGCTTCAATGGCCAACGAGTAGCGTGTGCTGTATTCATTGATATTGGCCGTACGATGTCGAACCCACTGCCGCCAGCAGTCCATGGGAACTCGCACGAGAAACTTGATCTCGGCCATTTCAAATGGCGTTGTGTGACGATGCCGCAGCAAATAACGAATCAGAGTTCGGTCGTCACTGACTTTCTTCGTTCCGTCCCCATAGCTGACCCGCGCGGCCTGAACAACACTGCTGTCATCTCCCATGACGTCGACCAGACACACAAATCCGTCATCCAGAACTGAAAACTTCTGCCACCGCAGTTCGTTGACCTGGACGAGACGATCGTTGGCGGATTGCCGGGATTCCGGCGTTGAAGTTTCCTGTGACATGGGCCGTTCTGTTCAGACAAAGTCAGTGGTGACGGAGAGGAGATCAGAAATGCGTGCGGTTGCATTTTCCAACCGCAAACGCGAACTGTAAGCTTACTTGCACCCGTTTCCAATGATCGGCCGCCATTCTCAGATTCCATTGCCGCAGAGCTGCCAAGCATGTTTTACAGCCACATGAATGATACGCCTGTTGGTCACCTCCTGATTGCCGGTGATGACAACGGTTTACGGCATGTTTCCTTCGCAAAAACGCACTTCAGTTCTCGGGAAATCGCTCCAGACGAGAGCTGGGAACTCAACGAACGCAGGCTGAAGGAACCCCTCCGCCAGCTAAAAGCCTACTTTGCGGGGAAACTGAAAGCCTTCGACCTGCCTCTGGCCGCTGACGGGACGGATTTCCAGAAACGCGTCTGGGATGCTCTGTGCCAGATTCCTTACGGAAAGACGGCCAGCTACGGGGAAATCGCCCAAGCTGTTGGCAATCCCGCGGCCTCGCGAGCAGTCGGCCTCGCGAACGGCCAGAATCCACTCGCCATTATTGTTCCCTGCCATCGAGTCATCGGCAAGAACGGGAAATTGGTAGGCTACGGCGGAGGCGTAGAGCACAAACAAACGCTGCTGAAGCTTGAAGGCGTCAACGGCTAATGATGGTCTAAAGCGGCGTAAAGAGCACGAAGCCCGTCGGCGGAGCGACGGGTGTACGGTACACCCGTCGCTCCGCCGACGGGAACACTCAAGCCCCCTGCAAGTGCTGGCGCACCGATTCGGTCGTCGGCGACTGGATGATGCCACGTTCCGTGATGATCGCGGTGATCAGTTCAGACGGAGTCACATCAAACGCCGGATTGTAAACCGCGATTCCGTCCGGGGCCGTCTGCTTGCCAAATCCGTGAGTGATCTCCTGCGGACTTCGTTGCTCAATCGGTATCTGACTACCGTCTGTGATCGCCAAATCAAACGTGCTGGAAGGGGCCGCGATGCAGAAAGGAATTCCGTGATATTTCGCCAGCACGGCCACGCCGTAAGTTCCGATCTTGTTGGCTGAATCTCCATTCGCCGCGATGCGATCGGCGCCCGTGATCACCATCTGAACTCGACCTTCCTTCATCACCTGAGCCGCCATGTTGTCGCAGATCAAGGTCACCGGGATTTTTCGTTGCTGTAGCTCCCACGAAGTCAGACGCGCGCCCTGAAGCAGTGGTCGAGTCTCATCCGCAAAAACGTGAATCTGCTTGCCTTCGGCAGCAGCAGCAAACATTACAGACAGGGCCGTCCCATCTCCGGCTGTTGCCAGGCCGCCAGCATTGCAGTGAGTTAACACCGACATTCCGGACTTCAGCAACTGGCTTCCATGTCGACCAATCGCCAGGCACATTTCGCGATCTTCACGATCAATCTCTGCAGCCTCAGCCAGCAGTCGATCGTGCAGAAGTGCTGATGTCATTCCTTCCACGATGGCCTGGTCGTTAGCAACAGTCCGCATCCGATCCAATGCCCAGAACAGATTGACGGCTGTAGGGCGACTCGTCGCAAGATAGTCCGCAGCGCCCTTGACTCGATTCAGAAATCGAGCCAGCGGTTCGCTTCGATGCGACTGACATCCAATCACAAGACCGTAGGCAGCCGACACACCAATGGCCGGCGCACCTCGAACTCGAAGGGTCTTGATCGCTTCCCAAACTTGTTCAACCGAGCGACACGAAATCTCTGTGAATTGCTCGGGCAGCAGAGTCTGATCGATCAGGCACAAAGTCCCAGAAGCACCTCCCTGCCATCGCAGGGTGTGATACGCCGTTGTCATTCGTCGCCTGACTTACTCTTGCACATAGTGAATTGAGGCCGAGTGTTCGCGGGATTAATCAGCGACACAGCGGCCTCAATTGTGGATACGAGCGGAACAGATTCCGCACTTGTAGAATTACGCGAACAGTTCCATCGCCGCGTCGTACTTCACCATTTCGCGAGGCTGATTCAGGTGATTGTAGACGGTTCGACGTGGATACAATCCGACGGAATGGTAAATGGACGCCAGCAATTCGCCCGGATGAATTGGGCCATCAGCCGGAGCCGAAGCCGTATCGTCCGACTTGCCATGGACATAACCACGCTTCATGCCAGCACCAGCCACAACGCCCGTGTAGCAGTATGGCCAGTGGTCTCGACCATCGTCGCTGTTGCTGTTTCCGGAGGTGCTGACACCGCGTTTTGGACTGCGTCCGAATTCACCAACCGCGACAACCAGCGTGTCTTTCAGCAGACCTCGCTCGTCCAGATCTTCCAGCAATGTCGCCAAAGCCGCATCCAGCATAGGTGCTGACTGAGTCTTCATACGAGTGCTCAAGCCGCTATGCACGTCCCATGAATGATTGTCGCTGTTCGCAACTTTCGGCCAGTTAACTTCAACAACGCGAGTTCCCGCTTCGACAAGACGACGAGCCAGCAGGCAGCTCTGACCAAATGTGTTCTTGCCGTACTTCTCTCGCAGTTCGTTTGATTCTGAACTGAGATTGAACGCTTCGCGGGCCTGGCCAGAAAGAACAAGACCCAGAGCCTTATCGTAATACTCATTCAGAGCATACTGATTGACGGCACGATCGAGATTCTTCATGCCAGCGTTAACGGTGTCTCGCAGTGAGGCACGACGCTGCAAGCGGTCGAGAGGAACGTCCTGACGCAGCGTCAAATCGTCAACTCGAATGCGTTCCATCTTGGCCATGTCCATATCGTCGCCGGACGGATACAGATAATAAGGATCAAACGCACGACCAAGGAAACCGGCTGTACCGGCCTTGCCGATCACATTGCTTTCCTGCAACGGGCGAGGCATCATTACGAATGGCAACATCGGTGTCTGCAGCGGCTTCAGCTTGACGATGTTTGAACCAAAGTTCGGGAAGTCTTTTGGGCTTGGCGGCTCAAGCTGACCAGAAGGGCTTACGTTATCGGCGGTATATCCGGTCAGCATCTGGTAGATCGCTGCCGTGTGATTGAAGAGCCCGACCGGCGTGTAACTCAATGAGCGAATCAGGGTGGCTCGATGAATCTGCTGAGCCAGCTTTGGCAGCAACTCCGTAAACTGACAACCAGGGATCGAAGTATCGATCGGGTTGAACATGCTCTTCACATTGTCAGGAACATTTGTCTTCGGGTCCCACAGATCCAGATGACTCGGACCGCCCTGAAGATAAAGCATGATGACGCTCTTCGCCGCGCCGAATCCTTTGCCGCCGTAGCGAGCTTCTTCGTCGCTGACTTCGGCACCTCGAGCTGCATTTTCCAGCAGTGTCGCGACGCTAAGTCCCGCCAATGCCGAACTACCAACTCTCAGGACTGCTCGGCGAGAATATCCGTCGCAGGTGTCTTTGCCATATCGTCCGGGAATAACAAGCATCGTTGGCTCCTGAGTTTTGGGCGGGCGAAAGTTGCGGGTGGAGAAGCAATTGACCGACAAGAATGCCGGTCCCTTCTGATCACGGGGACCGCAGTTTACGGATCCCGAACCAGAATTGGCAATCGTTTCCGGGGCAGAATGAGGGATTGAGCCCGTTGGGAGGACCTGAATTCTCCGAAAATACCCGGCTCTGTGGAATCAGAGACACAATTGCCCCCGCCTGATGAGGCCCGCTGACGGACATTGCCCCGCAAATCACGGCCTCAAATTCAGTCGTCCGGATTCGATCAGCTTCATCGTCAGTCCCAGAATCGCCAGCGCATCACGGACGTGTTCGGTTCCTTCCAATTCTGAACGTCGCCGAGCATCCGTCAACCAAAATCGCCCCGAGGCCGCATCCGCATGGGCCGTCACCTGCGAGGACTGCGAATGAATAGACGCATTGATTAGAACAGCCAGGCGTTCAGGCGTCACGTCGGAATGGTGATCATCATTGATCACAAACTGCCGATCATCTTCGAATACAGTCATTGAAAAGCGACATGAAGGAATTGATACATCGTCGCGCAA
>CANHVD010000505.1 GCA_947463775.1 Planctomycetaceae bacterium
ACTTCGAGAGATTGCGTGACGAGTTATTGCCGCAACTCGATCAGACTCTGTCGGCAATGATCGATGATCTTGCCGCGACCAGTCTGCTCGACGAAACGATGGTCGTAATGACCGGTGAGTTTGGTCGCACCCCTGAGATTTCGACTTTGCTCGGCTCGCAATTCGCGGGCCGCAATCATTGGGCTCCGGTCTATACGGCGTTGTTCGCGGGTGTTTGACGAACTGTATGGCTGCTGAGAGATGATCGCGTTCAGCGAAAGACCGGGAAATCACAAATCAAAACGTCAGTGAGGGATCCGGCAGCGGCCTGATTGAAAAGCATGCCTCGCTGACGCATCGGGTAATGAACAAGTCATTCCCCGGCAATCGAACGCCAGCGGCTCAGCACGTTCTTGCAGGCCTTGGCTCAGAGCAACTCCAGATGTCCGGTCACGGCATCAATCTTCGCGGCATCATCAGGGCCAATCGCCAGGCATGTGCGAGTTGGCTGGCCGTGGAATTCTGTCTTGCCGCTATCGGTGATCAGGTGCACCTGAAGGCCGGCCGAGATAGCCTGATCGTGGATCGACATCAACTCTTCTTCGCTGTTGACTCGACAACAAATCTTGGCGAAGGATCCAGCCAGCCACGCGCGTTCTGAATCAGAAAAATCATTCAGAGAAACGGATGGCTGATTCTGCAATCGGCGGCAGAGAAAGCTCATTGAGGCGTGAGCACCCTGGGCAATCTGTTTGCCTCGTCGCATCTTCAGATCGTGGCGCATCACGATCACTTGTTTGATGCCTGAAGGCCCGTCACTCATGAGCCAGCTCCGTTACTTGTGGACTGACAGCGGTACCTGAAACCGGACGCGAACAGAGCGTTGAGGCAACGTGTGAGGATTTGTAGTGCTGGCTTTAGCCAGCATCGCTGTCTGTATTGCGAAAGCGAAGCAGACTGAAGTCGGCACTACGAATCAAATCACCAGACGGCTATTCTTCTGCCGCTTTTTTCTTCTTCGGTGCTTTCTTGGTAGCCCCGGCGGCTTTCTTGGCAACCTTCTTTGTGAAGCCGCCTTTCTTGCCGGGTTTGCCGCCGCCTTTGCTGATCTTATCAGCGATCCACTGCACGGCCTGCTCCAGCGTCACTGTGGAGATATCCGTATCCTTGGGGATCGTGGCATTCGTTGTGGTATGTTTGATGTATGGTCCAAACTTACCTTCGAAGATCTGAATCGGACTGCTGTCTTCGGGATGATTGCCCAGTTCGCGCAGAGGAGTCGGGGCGGCTCGCTTCTTCGTGTTACGCAACATCTCGACGGCTGCATCCATCGTGATATCCAGGACGTTGAAAGTTTCCCCGTTGAAATCGTAGGTGTGGGCTTTCTTGTCGAAGCTGCCGAAGACTTTGTCGTGGGTCACATACGGTCCGAATCGACCAATGCCTGCGTTGACAACTTTTTCTGTCAGAGGATGTTTACCGATACGTCGCGGAAGGGCCAGCAAGGCCATGGCCGTGGGCAGATCGATTGAAAGCGGATCGAAACAGTTCGGAATACTGCAGCGTTTCGGTTTCGGGGCTTCTTCTGTCACCTCGCCAAGCTGCAAATACGGTCCGAACGGGCCACGCATCTGATAAATTGCCAGCCCTTCTTCAGGATGCATGCCGATGGCCTGAGGGCCACGCTGCTTTTCTTCGATCAGGCGATCGGCCACCGCATTTGTGATTTCTCCTGGGGCAATACTGTCGGGAATCGACGCCGTCAGTTTCTCTTCGCCCTGAGTCTTCTCGAAGTACGGGCCATAGCGGCCAACGCGGACAGCCGCATCCAGGCCGTCAATCTGCAACGTACAGGCTTCGCGAGGATCGATATCGCCTTCTCGCTGTTTGACTTGTTCGTCGAGTCCATCTTTGCCCGCGTAAAACTTGCGGAGATAAGGTAGCCGATCGGCTGCTCCGGTCGCGATATCGTCGAGCGTTTGTTCCATCCCCGCAGTAAAGCCGAAGTCGACAAGATTCGGGAAGTGTCCTTCCAGAAGTTTCGTCACGGCCATCGCAGTGAACGTCGGAATCAGCTGATTGCCATTTTTGCGGACGTAGCCACGATCCTGAATTGTGCTCAGAATGCTCGCGTAAGTACTCGGGCGACCAATGCCTTCTGATTCCAGCGACTTCACCAAAGTGGCTTCGGTGAAACGAGCAGGCGGTTTGGTTTCATGAGCAATCGCGTCGACTTTCTGACAATCGACTTTATCTTTTTCTGACAGTGGCGGCAGTGGCGAATCCTGATCTTCGATCGCCGCATCCGGGTCATCGGAGCCTTCAACGTAGGCGCGGAAGAAACCAGCGAACTCGACAGTTCGACCGCTTGCTCGGAACTCTGCGTCGTCCACGGTGATCGTCACTGTATCAAATCGCAGTAAGGCGTCAGCCATCTGAGTCGCCATCGTGCGTTTCCAGATCATCTGGTACAGCTTGTATTCGCCGCCGGACAAGCCAATTTCATCGGCCGTCTTCATTTCTGTACCAGCCGGGCGAATCGCTTCGTGTGCTTCCTGAGCGCCCTTGGCCTTGGTTGTAAACTGGCGTGGCGACGGGCTGAGGAAATTCTTGCCGTAGAGATCATCCACTTTTGACCGAGCGGCCGCGATAGCTTCACCACTGAGGCTCACGCTGTCTGTTCGCATGTAAGTGATGTGGCCATCTTCGTACAAGCGCTGAGCCGTCTGCATAGTCTGACGAGCCGTCATGCCCAGCTTGCGGTTGGATTCCTGTTGCAGAGTACTGGTTGTGAACGGAGGGTACGGACGACGAACCTGCTGCTTCTGTTCGATGTTGGAAACCGTCCAGGGATTGGAACGGACTTTCTCCAGCAGAGCCTTCGCCTGGCTCTCCTGCAGCAGAAGGACATCAGAGCCATCTTTCAGGCGTCCTGTTGACTCATCGAAGTCCCGTCCGGCCGCGATCCGTTTCCCGCCAAGGGTCTGCAGGACCGCTTCAAACTCTCCCCCGGTCTTCGCCTTAAGAGCCGCTTTCAGGTCCCAGAAAGTTCCGCTGCGGAACTTCATGCGTTCGATTTCTCGCATGACCAACAGGCGGACAGCCACGCTTTGCACTCGCCCGGCCGAAAGACCTCGCGCGATCTTTTTCCAGAGCAGCGGACTTAGCGTGTAGCCGTAAAGTCGATCCACGACTCGTCGAGTTTCCTGAGCCTGAACGAGGTTTTCATCCAGTTGCCGAGTATTTTTAATGGCTTCAAGGATCGCTGGTTTTGTGATTTCTGAGAATACCATGCGGCTGACCGGCACGGACGGCTTCAGAACCTGCACCAGATGCCAGCCGATACTTTCGCCTTCGCGGTCTTCGTCGGTCGCCAGTACCAGTTCGCGAACCTTCTTCAGAGAATCTTTGAGTTCGGCGATCAGTTTTTTTCGGTCCGGACTGATCACATAGAGCGGATCAAAGTCATTTTCGACGTTTACCCCCAGAGTGGACCAGGACTCCTTTTTGAGTTCCGCCGGGATTTCCTTGGCACTGGAGGGAAGATCGCGGATGTGGCCCATGCTGGCCTTAACGATGTAATCATCCCCCAGAAAGCCAGCGATTTTCTTGGCTTTCGCGGGCGATTCGACGATCACTAGTGCTTTTTTCTGGGATGCCATGAACAACTAACTTTGGTTTCAAAACTGGACAGGAACAGCAGGCTTCGAGAAGCTTGAGATTCAGAAAGGAGGACGGAACGTGACAGCGAGAGGCCCGGAAGTCAAGAAACTTCGAGGTGCCTCATCCTTGAAGTGTGGGGAAGTCGGACTTCAGTTGACCTTGTCTGTACCCTCCTGACGGCTAGAATCCGCGACTCCCGTCGGATCTCGCGTGATGGGATAAATTATTCTTCGGACCTCTGTCAAGTGATCAGGTCGAAGGTCAGAACAAGAAACCTCCAAACGGTACGAGCGTCCCGACATGAGTTCTCCATTTACTTTCTTTCGTCGAAATCAGCACGTGTGGATGGTGGCAGTCGTCATCCTTTCGATGATGGCTTTCACCCTTGATGCTGTGTTTTCTCAGGAGGGCTCGCATTTTGTCATGCTGGGCGTCCTTCTCGGTGGAATCATTTTCGCATTCGCAGGGGTCAGCGCTGGACGCTGGATGCAATATGGTATTGCGGGCGCTGTTCTTGGCGGAGTCTGCGGTTTTGTGCTTCCGGACTTGATCAGCCCGGCCAATGCCGTAATTCGCACATCGACCCTTGGCACTTTCGACGAACGTCGAATTGGCGACCTGATGCTCAAGCGAAACGTCGCAAACGGCTTCATGTTCCAGGCGTTCGAGAAGACGATTGGCCCGGGAATGGGCCGATTCGCTCCTCAATTCCAATTCTACAGCGGAAACGTGGAAGACGACATGACTTTCGGCGAGCTGATGCGAGCCGAAGCTGATGAACTTCAGATCGTCGTCACGGACCGGATGGTGTTTGATTACATCAACAAACGAACAGACAACAAGTTGACAAAGGCGATGTTTGCGGAGATCCGCAATGGCCTCAGTTTTAACGGTAAAGTTGTGACCGAAGCGGAACTGGTGGATTCTTTTCGCAATGAGATCAAAGCTCAGATGGCTTACCAGCATCTGAATCCTCACTTCTCGGCCGTTCCGCAGGGGCCGGAGGTTTACTACGAACTTTATAAGCGAACTAAGGTCAGCCAGCGATTAAACGCAGTTCGACTGGATGTAGACGCTTTCACGAGCGAAGTTCCGGACCCGTCCGATGCTGAAGTCGGCAAACTGTTCGCTGAAAACCGTTTGAAGTTTCCTCACATGGATGAGCCGGGTTCTCCCGGGTTCCGCCAGCCACAGAAGGCCAAGTTGGCTTATCTTGAGCTGGGATACAAGGCCGTTGAGCAGGCAACGACAGCTCCGACCGATGCAGAAG
>CANHVD010000506.1 GCA_947463775.1 Planctomycetaceae bacterium
AGGCTTCCCGTCGCGAACTGGATGCCCGGAATTCCCTGCGGTGGCGGGTGACCACTGAGAAGTGTGTTGTCCCTGTGAAACTGCATGAGGTCATCGTCAGACAACTTGCCGACAGTCCATAGCGTCACATAAAGCGCGCCGGCGGCATGGCCTTTTGAAAGCACGAACTGATCTGCTTCGGATAGCACGTAGTGATAAACCGCCAGCAGAATATCAAGGCAGGACAGGTTTCCTCCGATGTGCCCAACGCCGCTTTCAAAATGCATTCTCAGCAGACGCTGCTTCGCCAGTACGGATAGCCTTCTGTCTGAGGCCTTGAATGGAATGTTCACAGTGCACGCTCAAAATGAGATACGGAGCATCGAATATCTGGATCATGGCGACCCGCGTCTCAGTGGTCAATTGTATGAATTGAAAAACGACCTATGATTGAAGAACCGATTGCACGATATGCACTCCGTCAGGATTTCCGTTGAAATCGGTGATTTGATGCCGTTATGCGACATTCGAGGGCCGATGAAAAATGTGTGATGTAAGTCATGCTCGGGAAGATGTTATGATGCTTTTTTTACCAACAGTTTTCCCCCACGAGCCGTAGACGTCCCCTGCCAGTCTGAATGGATTGCACATTAATTGCCACTTGCCCCCAGCGTATGCCCGGAAGGTTGACCGCAGCCTGCCGAACGGCAACATCGGATCAAAATCAAGGTCCTTGCCAGAAAGAAACGGCAGGCCTGAGTAAGGGGTATATCGGAAATGAAAACTGGAAAGCGGCTTTTTGACCGCCTCGAATTGAGCCGCACAATCGTTTGGAGTATCGCGACACGATGCTGGCAACTGGTTGGTGGCATGGTAAGTTTTGTGCTTGTGGCAGACCGTCTGTCTGCGCGCGAACAGGGTTACTATGTCACGTTCTGGAGTCTTGTGGCCCTGCAGTCCATGATTGATCTTGGCCTGAGTATTGTTGTCACAAACTTCAGCAGCCATGAATGGGCTTTCCTGCACCTTGATTCATCGGGAGCCATTGCCGGAGATTCGCAGTCACGATCGAGGCTTGTGAGTCTTGGACGCATGTCCGGGTTATGGTTTCTTATCGGGGCAATCCTGTTTGTCATGATCGGCGGATTGGCAGGAGGCTTCCTGTTTGCATCAAAAGGTGACTCAGACATTCTTTGGCAGTGGCCATGGCTAGCGACAATTCTTGCCTCCGGAGTTTCACTCTGGTGCCTTCCATTTTTTAGTTTGCTGGAAGGGTGTGGCCAAATGGAAGCGGTTTATAGATTTCGAATGTTTCAGGCGATCAACACAAACTTTTGTGTTTGGGCCGTTTTACTGGCAGGAGGCGGATTGTGGGCGGCGGCGGCGTCAGCGACTTTTCGGTGTTTGTCTGACTTGCTGTTTATTGTCGTGAAGTATCGAGTTTTTTTTCGACCGTTTCTGTCAGTTCCGGAAGGGGCCGTGCTTAGCTGGCGAAGCGACATCTGGCCTGTTCAGTGGCGTCTTGCGGCCGGAGGTTTGCTCAGCTACTTCTCTTACTTTCTCTTTACGCCGGTGCTGTTCTATTTTCACTCTGAAAAGCTTGCCGGACAAATGGGAATGACCCGGCAATTGCTGGTGACTTTGCAGTCGGCCGCACAGTCATGGGTTCAGACTCGTGTCCCGGAGTTTTCCAGACTCATTGCGAAACGAGAATTTTTCGCTCTGGATCAGATTTTCTATCGCATATTGTCAATCTCTACAGTGTTTCTGGTCATTGGCGGCGTGCTTTTTCTTGTTGGAGTTGTGGGGCTCCAGGAGCTGGCACCGAAGTTTGCAGACCGACTGCTTCCTGTTACTCCCACGTTGATTCTCCTGCTGGGGATGATCTTATTCCAATTGCCATTCGGGCAGACTCTGTACCTGAGAGCCCATCGCAAGGAGCCTGTGTTCCTCGAAACACTGGCATCGAATACTGCAATCGCCGCTGGTGTGTGGTTTGCAGGGCGAGCCTGGGAAGCCAATGGTGCCGCAGCCGGGTATTTACTAGCAGTCCTTCTGGTTACGGTGCCCGGAATTCACATGGCGTGGATTCGTTTCCGTCGGCAGGCTCACTCAGCAGGCTAAGTTTGCCAAACGTCCCGACTTCGGACCACAATTGCTGGCAACCGGCACGAATTCTTCCTGTAGTGCCAGACTTTTTTGAGGACGCAGAGAGCCAGGTGCGGACACGCACTTTGACTTCGATTTGTTCAGACGGTAGGATCGCTGTTAACGGCCCAACTATTGGCGCAGGCTGACACCCCCAGGAACATTTCGATGCGAACGATCATACTAGTGACCTTAACCCTTCTGACTCTGGCGTCTCAGGGGTGGGCTGCGGATGGGGTGAGAGTCAGTACGAAAATACCTCGATTTGATGCCGCCGTTGAGCGAGGCCTCGCGTTCCTGCATGAAGAGGTCAAGAATAACAAACCACAACATGGTTACCTGATTCTGGCCGCATACGCGATGGTGAAGTGTGGGGTCTCGAAGGAAGATCCGTTGGTTGCTGAGGCCATTCAGGAGACATTGCATCGAACATCGAGTGGCGCTTACGAGCCAATTTCGGCCTACGATCACATATATGGATCCGGGGTTGACGCGATGCTGCTCGCGACTGTTGATCCCGACCTCTACAAGCAGAACCTTCAGGTCATTGCGGACTATGTTCAGTCCGCGCAAAGAGCCGACGGTTCCTGGAGTGACTCACCGGCCAGTTCTGGTGACGTCAGTATGTCACAGTACGGCATCCTTAGTTTATGGGCGTGTCAGCGCTCAGGATGCACAATTTCTCCAGCTATTTTGGATCGAGCTGCGGATTACCTTCTGAGGAATGGCCAACAGGACGGTGGGTGGCCCTATCGTCCAGGAACAACAGCCGGTGCTGAAGGAGGTGGCTCATCCCATAACATGACGGTGGCGGGAGCTGGGACTTTGGGAATCTGTCGTCTCCTGTTGCACGGGCTAAGAAATCCGCCAAAGCCGGAGCAAAAGGAGGAGCAGCTTTTATTCGGAGCGTTGCAGAAGGTTGACACAACATTTGAAGAGGACAAAGCAAAGTTTGGTCCAGCGTTCAAGGATTACAACCCACAGCACTCGGCCAGTGCGATCGACGAACGCGTCAATCGCGCGTTGAATTGGAACACCACTCATTTCTCTCCTGTCGGTAAGGGTGGCCACAATCTGTATTACTTTTACTGTCTGGAACGGGCCGCTGCTGTGGGAGACCTTGGGCAGGTTAATGGTCAGGATTGGTTCGAGATTTTTGGAGACGGGCTGTTGTCGTTACAGGGAGCCAACGGAGGCTGGGAAACCTATGGAGGACCTGTTGCTGGCACCTCTTTTGCGCTCCTTTTTTACGCGCGTTCTACTGACCAGGACATCAAGAAGATGTTCGGTGTTGGTCGCCAGCAGGGAAAACGGGGTAATCCGTTTGGTGATAAAGAGGTCAAACGCGAGCCAACAGAGCTCGACCTTCTGATCGCCGATATGGAGAAACTGGACCCTTCTGTCATTGATGATGCCCCTATCGAAGTCGCCGATGAGATCGTGCGCAGCGTGATCTCGATTGATGATCCCGAGGAATTGGTGGGGCAGGCGGACAAACTCAAGAGTTTGATGAAGCATCCAAACGCCGATGTTCGTAAATCCGCGTGCTGGGCTCTGGGACGGACAGGCGAATTCAAACTTGTTCCATTCATGCTGGATGGAATTCGTGATCCTTCTGTGGATGTTAATGTCGAGGCCATTGCCGCTCTTAGGTTTATCGCACGCAAGCCAAACGGGTTCGGAGAAACTCTCAACCCGCTTGAAGGCATTGAAAATCCGACCGATGAAGAGAAGATAAAAATTGTGAATGAATGGCGGCAAAAGGCGATCAACTCATGGTCCGCATGGTATGCTCGAGTGCGCCCGCATGAAGATCAGGATGGTTTAGACCAACTGCTGATTGCGGTCCCGCTGAGTTCAAAAGCGGTTGAAGAGAAGAAGAAATAGGCTCTGTCTGATTTGTGCCTGGTCGTGGCCATGATACAGAGTTTATCTCGTCAGCATTCGAAGCCCGCGTTTCATGAGATTTCGAATCATCGCCTGAACCTGTGAGATTCGATCTTCTGTCGCGTGCGGACTGACTTGCCATGCGGCTGGTTGGTATCCGCAGGCCAGCATTCCGTTTTGTGCCACTGCTTCAATTCGGGCGATGTCTTTCTCACTGAGTTCCGTGCGGTATCGTCCAATGCGTCCCGCATTCAATGGTTCCTGCAACCGCTGATGATGTGCCAGGGTGGCCACGCTCTGAAATGTTACGCCTCCAGCGTTTTCTTCGAGCTTCAGTGTGGATTCCATGTCCAATGGCGTGTCGTCAGCCCTCAGCCAGTGAGTGAGTTTTCTAATCGTGGACTCGGCAGACTGACAAAGATCTTCGTACCGAATCTCAATTCGATTCTCCGCCGGTATCATGCGTTCCGCCATCAGCCAGCATCCCAGCGCATGATGCCATTCCATGGCGGCCACAACGGGATCGTCTGCTCCGAATCGCATCGACAATACCGAACAGACAACATCTCTCGGGTCACGAACCATATGCACAAATCGCGCGCCGGGAAAAAGTTCAAGCAGCCATGGAATCGACAGGACATACAATGGTGTATTGTCGCCGATAAAGTTTAGTTGTTCCCAGGGAGTCGGTGAGTCAATCTGCCAGACGTAGTGAATGAACGCCGATGGGCCATTGATTTGATGCTGACAGCAGAATTCTGCAAACCCCTCTTCGCTGGCTCGCCCTGACCACTTCTCTACAACCAGCCATGAGTTAACAACTTCAATCAATTGTCGTCGCGATTTCGGGTTTGCGATATCACGCAGCAGTTCCACACTCTGGGCGATAAATCCTG
>CANHVD010000507.1 GCA_947463775.1 Planctomycetaceae bacterium
AAAGCGGTTGCGAAGATTTCATATCCTGACAGGCCCTCAGTTGACGTCTACGTTCGTCGCCGGAGAAAAGCTATTCTCCGTGATCAATGCTGAGCTTGAACAGACTGCGCAGAAGTGTCCACCGCGCGCCGCTGTTGTGAATTCAGCCGTAGCGACAATTGAGAACGCTTCGTTAGATCGCAGTCAGAGAATTCCTGGCGAAGATTCCTCCCAAGCAAGTGCGAAGTCCCGATCAGTAACTTCTGATGTCGGACACGTTTCTGAACCGGGCAGCACTCGCCATTTGACGATCCTTGGTGTTCGTCGAAGCTGGCAGGCTGTGCTCATTGAGCAGATGCCGGAGGGATCGGCCGAGAGATCCTCCGGAACGGCGGAATCGCTGATGGCATCTCTCTTCAAACGCCTCGGAGTCTCCTGGCTTGTCTGCACAATGATCCGCCTGCTTGGCGTGCTTGTGCCTTCATTCCGGCAGGTTCATTTCGACACATTGAAGCCTCGCTCCGTTCGAGAAATCATCAGCCTGTACAACCGACACAACTGCCAAGATGTGCAGTTGGCCGGATACAACAATGGCGTGAACCACTTTGGCTGGAAGTTTCCCGAAAAGACAGTCGTGCTGACGACGGGACTACCCGGGAAAACACAGTTGTCCGACGCTTCGATACTCGATCTGGAAGCCCGCCTGCGCAGCGTGGTGCAGGGCGAGAGATTGGATTCTACTTCGCAGAACAATGCCGCGGTTTCCGGTACACATTTTACAGTCGATGCAGGTCTGACTCTCAAGCACTGCATTCAGGAACTCAACAAGGTGGATCGGGAGTTCTACGTTGTCCCGAACTACTCCTGGATCAGTATGGGGACACTGTACTTTGTTCCGGTTCACGGATCGGGCAGCCATGTTTCGACATTGGGCGACACGATTGAAGATGTCCTGCTCTACGACGGCGATACGGAAGAATTCATCTTTGCTCGACGCGGCGAAAAGCTGTTTCGAGATGCGATGTACGACACCAGTCGGCATCGACTGTTGCTGCGTCTGACGTTGCGAGTGAAACCGAAGTCCGTGTACTCCGTCAAGCATGAGACACTGGAGAACCCCTCGGCCGAAGATGTGCTGAACGTCTTCGAGGACCCCTTAGCATCGAATGTGGAGATTCGAAAAAATCGCGCCGCGAATACTTCAATCGACATTCGACGCTACTACGTCGACTCGCCAGCGGCCGCACCGGGCGCTTTGGAAATGCCTCGCGACAGCATCGGCCGGGTCTGGGATCGACTCGAAGAAACGCCGATCGTGTCAACGCTGTTTCACTGGTTTGTACGAAGGTTCGCGTTCCATGTGGAGTTGTTCCTGAGGCCCGAGGAATTCGTCATCTTCTGGAACCATCATCAGTCGCTGCCCATCTCAAAAATTCAGCTCCGGCAGATGCTGAAGGATGGCATGACGAACTCCGCGTGTGCTTATGAAAACTGCCTTTCCGCCGACTTGTTTATGACGAGGAGCAATCGAGATGTCTTCCTTGGATTCATCAGTACGCACCTTCCGCACGTCCGCTGCAACCCCGGCAAACAGAGCCTTTAGAGGCATGAACTCAGACTGTCTGTCAGCGCTTCAGACATGTGACCAGATTATTCGTCTGAAAATCCCCAACCTGCTGCGCCTTTATCTGAATCCGTTTGTCGCTCAAACATGCGTCGCCCTTGCGGAAATAGTGTCAGAGGTCTGGCCTGCGACGAGAAGTGAAGGGCGTCGATCGTCGTTTCTGGCGAACTCCGGTGAAGAAGCGCTGAGCGGGGCTCTCAAGCTGGCTCGTTACGCGCAGAATGTTCACTGGCGAAGCGACGGCTTAACAACAGAACGCAACGATCTCGCCACACGCGTTTTTCTGGTCGATGATGGGAATCGCTTCCGTCACTTTGCGTCGACCGTAATTGAATCAGATGAATCTGACGAGCGAGTGACTATCGAGTTCATTCCTGAGATGCACTCGATATCGACGGCCCAGTTCATTGCACGCAATGATCAGGCTGATGCCGCCGGCGGAATCCTTGTGCTGTCACCGGATGCTCTGAGAGAGGCTCATGACTCAGGCGATTTTCAACAGGCCGTAATGCGATTCTGCGGCGGTAATCGGGGCCTGGTAATCGCCTGCCTCGATCAGGATTTGTTCTCTGACCAAGCGATGTTTACGGACGACAAACTGAACCCGGACATTGTGGCTTTTGATGAGTCATTCACAAGGCGCCAGGTTCCTTTCGGAGCCTTTTCGGCTCGCCCCGAACTTGCGGCGTTGTGGACTGTGAAGGGAATGACGAATTTCCATTCCACGACTTTCCAGCCGAACACGATATCCACGATGCACTTTCTGAAGTGTCTTCATGAACAATCCGAACCGTTCTATCGGCAACTTCTACCGTCATTAAAGCCGCTGCTTGTCGACCATGATTTGCTGTACCACACCTTTCGAGATCTCTTCAGTTCATCACTCGCGAAGTTAATCTCACTTGCGGGATACGACCAGGATGACGTGACAGCGTCCGGGCACTACATTCGCGTTGGAAACAAACGCATCTTTGATGGAGTTGGCGGCGTCGCCTGCAGTCTGCGAGGACACAATCCACCGGACTGGGCCAAAGAGATTCGCGAGTTGGATCCGGTTGAAAACATCCGAGGCGAAGTACAGTTGCGACTGAAGGCATTGACTGGACTTCCGCATCATGTGCCCGCCGTCAGTGGTGCGGCTTCCGTTGAACACGCAATTAAGCTGGCGTTGACGGCTCATCCGTCCGGATCACGGATCGTGGCGTTTCAAGGGGGATTTGGTGGCAAGACTCTGTTAGCGTTATCCGGCACCGCCAAAGGGTTCTATCGACAGAACATCGATCCTCTTTATGCCAACGTTGTCTATCTGGATCCGTTCGCGGACGACGCGGCCAGCAGACTTCAACAGCTCGCCGAAGAAGCTCCAATTGCCCTGATGCAACTGGAATTGATTCAAGGTGTCGGCGGTGTCCGCGAGATCCCCGAGTCACTACTTCACAGCATCGAGGAAGTTCGGCAACGGACGGGAGCATTCCTGTTTGTCGACGAGATTCAGACGGGCATGTTTCGAACTGGCCCTTTCGTCAGATCTTCAGGAAAGCCAATTCAGCCCGACCTGTTGACGATTGGCAAAGGGATCAGTGACATGATGTTTCCGTTTGCTTTGACGCTCTATTCGGATCGTATCGACGCTCTTCTGAAAGCTCGGCAATCAACACTCGTTTCAGATCTGCACAACAAATACTCGTATGAACTCGGATACCGAGCCTTGCTGAATACTCTGCGTCAAGCTGAGCATGAAGACGTGAGCCTTCAGGTTGCAAGGGCAGGGCAGCGGTTTCAGGAAGAGTTGGCTCGTCAGTTAAAGGGCGTCTCACTGGTACGCGAAGTTCGTTGCTACGGACTTCTGATCGGAATTGAACTGAACTGCCGAAAGAGTCTGATTCAACGAGCCGGTCTGAATGCGGCTCAGTTATACCTGCTGCAGATGATGAACCATCCAAGCCGCCCGGTGTTGATGGGATTCTGTCAGTACGACCCCCATATTCTGAAGTTTACTCCGCCTCTGACGGTGACAGAGGAAGAAGTCGTTTCGGTCTGCAGAACCATCGCCGAGACACTGAAAGCTTCGACGATCAAATTGATGTTCACCGCGATTTCGGCATTGTGGAGAAGAAGAAAGTGAACATCCTTCAAATAAATTTCGACGAGTTGTACCAGAGACATCTTTGTCGCCATGGTCAGTTCGGAATCAATGTCTGGCATATCATTGCAGTTTACGGCGTTTATTTTTCGCTGGTCTCGCTGGCCGCAATTGCGGTGCGAGTAATTTTGCCACAAGCAACGATCGCAACACAATATTGCGTCCTGACCCTGTTGTTTATGCCGTATCTTGCCGTCCTCCTGCGCAACATTCCGCTTATGGTATTCTCGCTGACGGCGTTGTCAGCCTTGCTTCTGATCGTTGCGGCTGTTGCCACACCCGGCATTCCATTTTGGCTGCATCTGATCCTCATTCCAGCATGGCATCGCGTGCAGCTGATCAGTCATCGCCGCTACACGGTCCATCATGACATGTCGGCCTTTGAACAAACATATAAGAAGGGGCGGACGTTGTTTGTGTTGCTGGCTGTCTACGAGCTTCCGATTCTTCTGCAGTACCTGGCGTTCGGACGTAAAGATTGGGCGAGCTGACCGGCCTGATGGCTTCAATTGCAGACACAAACTAGCCACGAAGTGAAAGGCGTATGTAAGGCATTTTGGAAACTCATCGATTCCTAACAGTTCCCACACTGAATCTTCTCATAATTGTAAATACTTGCTGCATCTGGCCAGTGGCCGAGTGTCGCTCTTCGCCGCACAAAAAAACGCTTCTCTCGTGGAGCGAAAAGCGATACTGGTCAATCCACTGTCTGCTGTAAGTTCTTTAAAGTCCGAACGAGGAAGAATTGTGGACCGTTCAGGATTCTCAGGGCGTCGTGAGTTTCTTCTGCAGTCCGCTGCGGTGCTCGGTTCATGGGCAGTACCGCAGTCGCTCCGCAGATTGCTCGCGGCGCCTGTCCGGAGCATCGTGGCCGGTGGCCTCCGCCCGGCTCCGGACGAAACAACCGGATTGCCACTGCTGATGTTGCCGGAGGGCTTTCGTTATCTATCGTTCGGATGGACCGGAGATCAGATGAATGATGGACGGATCACGCCGAACGAACATGATGGAATGGGAATTATCCGGAACGAAGCCGGGGTATTGACGATCTGTCGAAATCATGAATGCAAGCAAAGCGGAGTTGCCTTCGGTGAGATCAGCTCCGCCTATGATCAAAAGGCGACTGCTGGCTGCTCGAACATCACGTTCGACAC
>CANHVD010000508.1 GCA_947463775.1 Planctomycetaceae bacterium
AAGGGCTATGCAAGGCCAGCTCACTGGCGCAGTCCCCCCTGAAGACCACTGAGCTCGAGGAGATCCCTCATGACCGATCTTTCTTCCTTTGCGTCTTCGCGTCTTTGCGTGAAATGGAGATGTCTCACGCAAAGGCGCAAAGATGCTAAGAGAACAAGGGCTATGCAAGGCCAGTTCACTGGCGCAGTCCCCCGTGAAAGCCACTGAGCTCAAGGAGACCTCTCACGACTGTTCTCTCTTCCTTTGCGACTTCGCGTCTTCGCGTGAGAAAAAAAGAATGTCTCACGCAAAGTCGCAAAGGTGTTAAGAGAACAAGGGCTATGGAAGCCCGGCTCTTCGGCAGAGTTCCCGTGAAAGCTAACGAGCTCGATGAGATCTCTCATAACCGATCTTTTTTCCTTTGCGACTTCGCGTCTTCGCGTGAAATGAAAATGTGTCACGCAAAGGCGCTAAGAGAACAAGGGCTATGGATGACCTACTCTTCGGCAAAGTCCCCGTGAAGGCTACCGAGCTCGAGAAGATCCCTCATGACCGATCTTTCTTCCTTTGCGTCTTCGCGTCTTTGCGTGAAATGAAAATGTCTCACGCAAAGTCGCCAGGACGCAAAGAAGACAAGCAGGCGGTGTAAAGTCATACCCGACTCTCAGGAACGAAAAGACTCGCTCCGAGACAGCGGAGCGAGGATAGCCTTCGACACCGGAGGCGACACTTATCCATCTGGCGGAATTCGTCCCGGTGGAACTCAGAATTCGAGCAACGCTCAATTGAAGAACGTCGTTCAACTGGAATCAGCCTTGGAAAAGGGGCAAAGGCCTGGGGGGACACGGCATGCTGAGCAATCGAAAAGGTGAATCCATCAACGAGAAGAACCCCGAAAAACTGAACGTTTTTCGGGGTTCTCCAGATGGCTTCGTTACTAAAATTTACCCCGTAGGGACTCGAACCCCAACTGACAGTGCCAGAAACTGTAGTGCTACCAATTACACCACGGAGTAGTTTGCCAATCGAGTTGGCTCGTTCGGCGGGCGGAATGTAACAGTGAATTCTGATTGTGTAAAGCGCTGCTTTTAGGAACTTCCACGTGCTTCCGTAAGCGAGATTTTCCGGGAATCGTGAGCAGCGGGCACAACATCAGGGACAACGCTACTGCCAAAAAGTTCGGCAGGAAGCGTCAGTTCCCGGGTCTGACTTGCCCTAACCGCAATGAATGTCGCAGAACCTCTGCAGAGTAAAGTCTGGCCAGAGACGTGTTGATGTCGCTCGCTGTGGCAACTTCAGTCGACAATATTGCTCAAATGCACGCGGGAATGCGGGCCGAAGCCAGCACGACAACTGTGAACCGCGAGGAAATCGGCTGGTCGTTAACAGAGTACCGCCAATCTGTGCTTACTGTTTCTTCGGCAATGCGTCCGGTGCTGCCAACTCGGATTCAAAACTGCGTTCTGTACCCGGGCGACTCAATCGCACAGCCCGCACATCCATCACTGCTCCGCCTGGTTTTGATTTTGGTACCAATTTCAATGTGACGGTCTCGTCGACTGGCAGCTCGACTGTGCCGACAGTTCTCCAGACGAAGTTCTGGAAATGGCCGGTCTCTTCGACAACAAACGATCGAGACTCATTGCCAATCTGCATCTCAACCGTGCTGCCACCGTGACCGGTGCCGCAGCCTTGCAGAATGTCGATCTCGTACGAACCTTTTTGGGATGTCGACAACTTCCATTCAGCCGTCGCCTTCACATTGCTCCAGTAACCCACTGTGTTTTTGTGGGGCTGTGGTTCGTACCGCAGATTGTCACCGGAAGTCGTCGCCAGCTTTGCAGGTAGAAAGATCAACCCCGCTTTCGTCGCGCGGGTCACTGTGGATCCATCAAAGATGAGAGGAGGAGCATCCAGGTTGATAATCAGCACATCGCCATCTGCGGCCGGAGGTTTTCCGTGGCGAATGATCCAGTGATCCGGTTCCGGCTGGAGTGAAATCATTGTTTCGGGAGTCGACTGCCATCTTATGGACTGCACAACATTCGCCAGTCGCGGAATCTTTAGTGACGCATCGTCAGCCGCGACTTTGATCTCTGTGTAGAGCGAGTTGCCCGCGGCATAGAGTTTTACATTCTCGAGGCCAGAGATTTCGAAGAGAACAGCATCCCGGGGAATGCCTTCTTTTGTGTCCTCCGCAGATTTCACCACGGCCGATGGGTATGATACGAAAAACACCAAAAGCGTGAGGAAGAATGCTTGTGGGGGGAAACGGCGAAACATCATGTGTCGTTGCATTTTGAATGTTCAGTGGCGGTGGAGAGCTTAACATGACGACTCAGCCCGTGTGATACTCTTTTTTCCTTTCCGGGTCTAATCGAAAAGCTGGAATCGCCGGGCTGGTGACTGTTTTCGCACTGCGACATGAGGAGACCTACGCCAGTTGAAAAAACGGCCCATGGGACTCGGCGTGTTAAGCCACTCGTGCGGCAAGATTTCCACTCCTGAAAAGAAAGGTGGGGAACAGAATCGACAGGTCCGCGAACATCGATAGACTGATGATCTGCAGCATGACCGCACTGACCTTGCCCGCTTTTCCCCCTCCGCTGTCGCGAGACTCACGTCATGGCGTTTCTGAAACGTACCAGCAACGAATCCGTTCAGGTGATTCCTCTACCGGACGGAACGACAACGATCGGCCGTTCACGGTTGTGTGATGTCAACCTGCCGTCTCCTGTGGTCAGTAAGATTCATGCTGTGATCGAATGTTGTTCTGGATCTTGCACGCTAAGAAATGAAAGTTCCAAGGGCACCATCATTAATGGGGACAAGCTCCAGGGAACTCGACAACTGATGCCGGGTGACCAGATCCGAATAGGATGGGAGAACCTCACCTACTTTGATGCCGCACCTCCCGAGATCGATGGTGACTCGGACAGGTCGCCGCGTCCTGCAGGTCGCCCAGGTGATCCGGATGATTCGATCAGCCATAAGACGGCTCGTCCAGGCCGTGCGATTCGTTTTGAATCAGCAGTATGCATTGCTGAAGACAAAGTTCGAGGAGAAATTTCGCTTCGGGATCAGTCGATTGCCAGCCTTGCGACGACAGATTCGGTGCGAAAGCTTTCGCAAATGCTGCGGCTGAGCAGAATTATTCGTGACCGTGGCGAACCGGATCAAGTGGAAGCCGCTATCGTAGCTCTGTATCAATTCTTTCCGCAGGCTTCTCAAATCGTTCTCGCCAAGGAAACGGTACCCGGCTTTCAGGCGTTTTCGGTCAGTTTGGCTCATTGTCGGGCTGCATCCTCAGTGGCGATGGTTTGCGATGATGTGATTATGCAGACGGCCAAGATGAATAAGTGTTTTCTGCTGGCCGATCAGTGGCGCAATGAACCAGGGGAAAAACCACGTTTGTCGGCGATGGGACGCGTTTCTCTGATGTCTGTCCCAATTCAGACTGTGCAGGGAAACTGCTATGCAGTCCTGCAGATGATTTCCGGAGATTCGGGCCCGGAGTTCGATGTGTCTGATCTGGAGCGACTCGCCATCCTGGCCCAGTTACTGGCGATCGTCGTGCCAGTGCCATCTTCGCGATAACGACGGGCTCGACATGAGATTCGTGCGTTAGGCTGATACACTACCACCGTGCACGGAATTGGTGGGATCTCCGGACGGTTTTCGCCGCTGCGTGCAAAACAGTCTGATGATCAGTTTTTGTGTTGGCCGCCGCGGGAGACTTCATGAACGAGCACGTCCATTCTGTTGCCGACGTGCTCGGTCCCGGAGGTGTTATTGCTCGCAGATTGCCCGGCTACGAACCGCGGCCGGAGCAACTGGCCATGGCCGAAGCCGTCGAAAACGCGCTGGCCAATAAGAAGCATCTGATCGCAGAAGCCGGCACCGGCGTCGGCAAAAGCTTCGCCTATCTGATTCCCGCCATTCTTTCGGCGCAGGGAAATCAGGGAGACGCCACTGAGGGAAAAAAGAAGAAGCGAATCATCGTTTCGACGCACACGATCAGTCTGCAGGAGCAGTTGATCAATCATGACATTCCATTTCTGCAGGCAGTGTTACCTGTGGAGTTCTCTGCGGTTCTGGTCAAAGGGCGAGGCAACTACATCAGCCTGCGTCGCCTCGATAAGGCGGTGCAACGGTCGTCTCAGAAGTCGATGTTTGAGCCGGAAGGTCAGCGAGATCTCGCACGCATTCGACAATGGGCGCATACCACCAAAGATGGCAGTCGGTCGGATCTGCCTTTTCAGCCGCGTCCGGATGTCTGGGATGAAGTTCTCAGCGATCATGGCGATTGTCTTCGCAAGAAATGTCCCAACCACGCGGACTGTTTCTACTACGCGGCGCGACGGCGAGTCTGGAATGCGGACCTGCTGATTGTCAATCATGCGCTGTTCTTTTCGGACCTTTCATTGCGGCGCGACGATGCCAGTATTCTGCCGGAATATGACACAGTCATCTTTGATGAAGCCCACACCGTTGAGGCTGTGGCCGCCGATCATCTGGGGCTGTCTGTGTCAGAAGGTCAGGTCGATTATTTACTGAATCGGCTCTACAACGACCAGTCACAGCGCGGGCTCCTGGTGACACACAGTCTGGTTGATGCTCAGCAGCAGGTTCAGAAACTACGTTCCGAATCGATGCGATTCTTTGAAGATGTCGGTGACTGGGCTGCTCGATTCTGTAAACCCAACGGGCGACTTCCGGGACCCATGGAGATCGATAATCGTCTCTCCGCTGAACTGACCGCGTTGGCAATTATGATCGCGGAGAAAGCCGCTGCAGCGAATTCAGAAGCGAATCAGGTCGAGCTGCAGTCGGCTTCCGATCGTTGCAAAATTCTGGCGGATAATCTTCTGTCGTGGACGCGTCAGAGTGTTGGCAA
>CANHVD010000509.1 GCA_947463775.1 Planctomycetaceae bacterium
AGGCCGCAGAGGATGAAGCCCCAGAGGGCATGGCTGAAGAGGCGGAGCCTGCTGCAGAAGCACCCGCTGGCGATGCTGCACCGGCTGCTGAAATTCCTGCGGCTGAAGGGGCTGCTCCAGCTGAGGCCACTCCTACAGAAGCTCCAAAGTAGTTTTGAACAAAGAGCTCACCGTGATGATAACACGGAGGGCTGAAGCCCTCCGCTCGTCTGAATTGCGGTTGCCTGAATTGATGGAAAGAATAGTCCGATGAATCGATCTGGTGCATGGACAATTACGATTGTCTTCGGCGTGATCATTCTCATTCCAAGCCTTCTGGGTTTTGCCATGAAGTTTGGTGAGCTGATCACGCTGACGAAAAATGTCAGTGACAGCGGGGGCTTCGCAATCACGCCCGTGGTCAATTATCTGCTGGCCAGCCTGGGCTTCTTCTGCCTGCTGATGTGGGCCGCCCTGAACGGGATGTTCCGCGACCTGGAGCAGCCAAAATACAATATGCTCGAAAACGAACGGGAGCTGGATCGAAATGTCTGACACGAAAACTTCCGGTGGTCCCGAACAGACCACACCGGAACAGGAACATATTTACCACTATTACCGCGGCAATGAGATTCCGTGGTACATCCGAGTCATCTGGCTCGGGTTCTGGATCGGTACTGTCTACTACATCATCCGGTATTTCTTTCCGGCGATGCAGGTTGAATTGGTTCTGCCCCCATGACAACATCCTCCCTCACGGTTGAAGATCCAATCCACACGGCAGCGCATGACTCCGAGGAGCCAATGTGCTGTATATGGTGCGGACTTCCTGTGGCTGGAGTGCGATCACCGTCGCCGCGAGCATTAAATGCGGCGACGGCCGATGCTTCCGCCAGCGGCGACGTCTATTGTTGTTTCGGCTGTCGGATGGCACACACAATCACTCAGGAACGTGGTCGTGAAGGAGCGGTTCGCTGGACGATTGTTCGGCTGGGAATCGCCATCTTCTTTTCGATGAACCTCATGGCGTTCACCATGACCATGTGGTCCCTCGATGTCTACGACGTCCAGCGCGACCCGTTTCAGGTACAGCTATTCGATGTCTTTCGCTGGCTCAGCATGATCTTCAGCTTGCCCGTGCTGGGTCTGCTGGGAATTCCACTGCTGCAAAACGCCATCATCAGCTGGCGCCAACGAATTTTCTCGACCGACCTGCTGATCGCCACTGGCGTCGCAGCCGCATATGTGATCTCGGTGGTGAATGTGCTGCGAGGATCAGAAACGGTTTACTTCGAGGTCGGTGCGACGGTATTAGTCATGGTCACGCTTGGCCGCTGGTTTGAAGCCACCGGAAAACATCGAGCCACCGAGGCGCTCGATCAGCTGGCCGCGTTGCTGCCGGAATCCGTCACGCGAAATACGCCCGAAGGCTCCGAGCAAGTCCCGTGCACCGAGATCGCTGTCGGAGACCGTCTGGAGATTCGCCCGGGAGAACGCTTCCCCGTCGATGCGATCCTTGTTCAGGGACGCACCACGGTTGATGAGCAAGTCTTCACGGGGGAAAGTGTTCCCGTAGCTCGAGTCACCGGCGATCGCCTGCTGGGCGGCACCGTGAATCTCGAGGGTAACGTAATCATCGAGGCGACCGCTGTCTTCAAAGCCGGCTCGTTCGGGCGATTGTTGCAGCTTCTTCAGGAAGCTCGTCTGTCGCGAGGTCATTACCAGCGACTGGCGGATCGAGTTTCCGCGTGGTTCTTTCCTCTGATCACGGGCGTCGCTGTTCTGACGTTGATCGCCCATTGGTCAGCCGGAATTGGAGTCGCCATTCAACATGCACTGAGCGTGCTTCTGATTGCCTGCCCTTGTGCCCTTGGTCTCGCCACGCCGCTTGCCGTCTGGACCGCGCTAAGTACTGCTGCGAAACATCAGGTTCTGTTCCGCAGCGGAGAAGCGATCGAACGTCTGGCGATCGTCAAATCGATCTGCTTCGATAAGACCGGAACTCTGACCACGGGCAGTCCGCAGGTTCGGCATCTGTGCGTGCTCGATGATCATGATTCGCGAGACATCCTGCCGCTCTGTGCCGCCCTGGCGAAAACATCGACACATCCGTTCTCGAAAGCTGTTGTGCAGTTCGTCGAAGAATGGCCCGCTTCCAATCGCGGGGCCTGTACGGCAACTGAAGTGCGTGACTGGAACAAGACGATCGATCTGCGAGATATACGCTCAGTTCCCGGTGGTGGGGTTGAAGCTTTCAGCGCCAATGGAAAACAATTGCGATTGGGAAGCTTGGAGTTCGTAACGGCTTCAGGTGATATCTCGCCTCGCCTGCGACTCCGGATGGCTCATGCTTTGTCGATCGCCGATCAGGAAGCGGCTTCGGTGGTGGCCGTGTCGATTGCGGCTCGGCCCGTGATTATGTTCCTGCTGACCGAGACCATGCGTCCAGAATCCTCTGAGACGGTGAAACGCTGCATAGAGCTGGATCTTCCGGTCACCGTTCTGACCGGCGATCGTGCGGCCAAGGCTGAACAACTGCGACGCAACCTGCTCGACTGTCATGAAGTCGGCTGTCAGTGCAGCGCGGAATGTGCGGCTGGCAATGCTGACGATCATGATCATCATCACAAGATCGTGCCAGCACCGGCTCCTGCATCTCGATTGAAAATTGAATGCGATCTGCGGCCTGAGCAGAAAGTCCGTCATCTTCGTGAGATTCGAGAACGCTGCTCGACAGTGGCCATGGTCGGCGATGGCATCAACGATGCTCCCGCACTTGCCGTAAGTGACGTCGGTATCGCGATGGGCTGCGGGGCGGATGTGTCTCGTGACTCGGCGCAGGTGTGTTTGTTGAGCAATGATCTGAGCCGAATCCCCTGGGCCGTGCAGTTGGCGCGTCGCACCACGCGAGTCATCCGGCAGAACCTCTTCTGGGCCTTTGGCTACAACTTTGCTGGTGTTGTTTTGGCAGCTTTCGGATTACTGAATCCCGCCGTGGCTGCCGGCCTAATGATTATCAGCAGTCTAATGGTGATTACGAACTCACTGCGACTGATGGCTGACTCGCCGGACTCGGCGGCTGAACAAGAACAACCAACAACAGGCCTCATTGCGGCTCGAACGGTGTCGAGTAACACGTCCGAAAAAGACTCCACTGGCGAAACCACGGCCGAACCGTCGCGGAGTGCTGTTCTGCCGAGTCCTCATGCAAGATTGTTCGACCCGGAGTCAGATGCTGCTCCGTCCAAGTCTGTGACGACGAATCCTAACCAACTCTGATTTGCGCAATCGATTTCACCATGTTCTCGACTCTTACCGAACTTGCTTTGATCTTTGTCAGCGGAGTCCTTGGATCCGCTCACTGCATCGGCATGTGCGGAGGAATCGCGGCGACGATGAGCCTCGGGACGAAGTCAGTCGCTGGAGCCATCGCACGGCAATGCTGCTGGAGTCTTGGGAGAACCCTGACCTATATGTTTCTCGGCGTGGCCTCAGCCGCGATCGGCGCGAAGTTTTTGAGGTCCCAGGGCAACACTGTTTGGGCACAGGCGATGTTTGCCGTTGTCGCCGGACTGTTGCTGATTGCCCAGGGCCTGAATGCAGCTGGCTGGTTGAAGTGGCGAGTGCGCCGGCGGTCCAGTCTGCCATGCGTGACAACGACCGTGTTCAGCCAGTTCTTTCGAGGCGGCTCGAACATCGGTGTTTTCATCGCGGGCCTGCTGACCGGATTTCTCCCTTGCGGGCTGGTTTATAGTTTTCTCGCGTTGGCCGCGAGTTCCGGACATGTGGGCAAGGGCGTTTTGATCATGCTCTGCTTCGGCCTTGGCACAATCCCCGTCATGGTTATCACGGGAGCCGGTTTGTCGATGGCCACAATCAACATTCGTCGTCGCCTGATCCGCATCGCCGGAATCAGTGTTCTTGTCACAGGCTTGATGACGACTGCTCGAGGCATTGTCTTTGCGTCGAACCTCAACAGCAAAGACACATCAGCCGCCGCCGCTTGTCCGCTCTGCAAACCCAACCAAGCCATTCAGCCCATCAAGGCCCAAACCTCCGACCAGTTTTGAAATCTCAAGTAATCATTCCCGCGCAAGTCGGTCCGCCGTCAAACTCTCCTTTTCACCGCAAACGGCCCAGTCACATTCCCTCGAATCTCTGCGCGAGGCTTCTGCTGCATAAGCGAGCTGCATGGAGGGGCATATTGACGACACCCCCAAGCTAACTCTAGACTGTCACCGTAGGTGACATTATGCCCGGAAAAGAATCTGATCCCGCTCAAATCGCCAGAGAACTAGTATTGTTCGCTGAAATTGAGGTGATCATAGAGGCCAAAACATGACGACCGAGCTCGTTGGAACAACGCGACCGCCTCGACACGGAGCAGCTTTGATCGACCACGTCCTGGCATTGGTATCGCTATTCGTTGTCGGAAGTTTCCTTGGTGAGCGGATTCTATTGAGACGTTCGGATACAAGGTCCATCGTGATAGGGCTTGCCGTTTTCGCGGTGTATTTTCTGTACTATTTTTTATTCGAATGGTTGTTCAGTGCAACTCCCGGAAAGCTTCTCACCGGACTCACAATTCGATGCACTGACGGTTCACGCCCCGGCGTGAAAGCGGCATTTTTTCGCACCATAACGAGGTTGCTGGAAGTTAATCCACTTTTACTCGGGGGAGTACCCGCCGCGATAATTGTTCGTTGCTCGCGCCGACATCAAAGATGGGGTGATCAACTTGCGGGGACAGTCGTTGTCCACGCAACGTCCGTTTCCCGCCCGAAATGATCAGCGAAGACGCTGCAGCTTAGTGACTCAACTGTTTTTGACACGGAAGCTCGCTCGCGACCAGAGATTGATGATCGGCCATGATGAAGCGGTTCATTC
>CANHVD010000510.1 GCA_947463775.1 Planctomycetaceae bacterium
GACGATCCTCGTTTCCACAACGAAGACTGCGACCTCTGCGGCAACAGTGCGTTCCGTGAAGGTTACAAAGAAAACATCCCAGTGCAGCGAGCCTTCGACGCGGCTCCGTCTTATCCCGGTATCCTTCAGAAGCCCTGCGGCACCGCCTGTGAAACACCGGCCGCTGGTGTGAGCGAAGATCTGGTGAAGATGATTACAAGCCAGGTTCTGGCGGCATTGGGGAAGGCGTAGTTGGATTGGCTCGGCGAGAACGTAGGGTGTGACAAGCGACAGCGAAGGCACACCATCTTGCAGTCAATAACATAGTGTGCCGGCGCTTCGCTTGTCACACCCTACGAAAACTGAACACTGAAAACTAAGGCGAAGCCAAATGAAAGTCAGCATTATTGGTGGTGGTGGATTGGTCGGTTCCTGTGCCGGGTTTGCGTTGCAGGCGGGCAAGATTGTCAGTGAGATCAACCTCATTGACGTGAACCAGGAACTGTGCGAAGGCCAGGCTCTGGACCTGCTGCATGGAGCGTCCCTGATGGCTCCTCAGAAGATCACCAGCAGCGGCACCGAAGGCGCGAAGGATGCGGATGTGATCGTGATCACAGCCGGTCTGCGACGTAAGCCGGACGAAAGCCGACTCGACCTGATCAACCGCAACGTGGCTCTGTTCCGCAGCATTCTGGCGGACCTGAAAAAGAACACTTACAAGAAAGAAGCCATCGTCTTCGTGGTTTCCAATCCTGTTGACGTGCTGACTTATCTGGCCGTGAAGGAACTGGGACTGCCCGCTTCACAGGTTATCGGCCTCGGTACAGTTCTCGATACCACGCGACTGCGAAGCATGCTGGCTCAGCGGCTGGCTGTTCCTCCGACCCAGGTCAGCGTCACGATTTTCGGCGAGCATGGCGACAGCATGGTTCCAGTCTGGTCCGCTGCTCAGATTGCCAATATCCCGCTGGAAAAATTCCCGGGCGTCAATGCGACTCTCATTGCTGAAGTCGAAAAGAAGACTCGTGGCAGCGGGGCGGAAGTCATCAAGAAAAAAGGCGGAGCAGGCTTCGCAGTCGGTGTCTCTATCGCCGATGTAGTCCACAGCATTGCTCTCGACGATCACCGAATTCTGCCGGTCAGCAGCCTGATGAATGGAGCATATGGAGTTCGAGATGTCTGCTTCTCGATCCCAACCGTCGTCGGCCGCACTGGGGTGAAGAGCCATATTGAAGTTGAGCTGTGGTCCAAAGAAAAGACCGCTCTGATTCAAAGTGCAACCGTATTGAAGGAAACGATCAGCAAAGTGCTGAAGGGGTAAGAACACGTTTGGGAATTTGAGATCTCAAATTTGAAATTTGAAATGAGGCGACGACTTCTGCGAGGAAGGGTCGCCTTGTTTCGTTTCTGAATCTTCCTGTCCGCTGAGCATCAATCTCTGGCTGATTTCAGCGTCCCGTGCCAAATCCATGCCGCAAAACCCCGAAAAACCTGCACTTTTTCTGGAAGCGGGGGAGTTCTGAATCGCAGCTTTCCAGATGAGAGGGAAACTTTGTATTTTACAGCTAATTCTGAGCAGTATCGCAGGAAGAACCTGTGACGCGGCAACGTCAGAATATCGGCACTTTATCAGACCTCGATCTGCACCCATGCAGAACTGAGCGTCCTGAACTCAGGGCCGAGCAACAAGAGGATCTTTTCCCCATTGGACGCACGGTGAATTCGCCGTGTGAGACTCACGGGACTGAAGACCTCCCGGACTTAACTCTTCCTCTGCATTGATCGAGAACAGACCTATGTCACCGTTCCGAAAGCTGCTTTTCAGTTTTTCGTTGGCTGTGGGAATACTCCACAGCGTCCTGCCATTGGCTGCTCAGACTTCGGACAAAACCTCCGGAGGTCTGGACTTCGCACCTCTGACCTTCGGAGAACCAACGGGGGCAAATGACGTTGATGTCGACGTCACCGCGGCGCTGAAGAAGATTGATGACCAGACGGCCGAGCTACAGGTCACGATGACTCTGCCTGATGGATATTACACGTACTCCATGAGCCCGGACTTTGGCGGCGGCACGAAGATCAAGCTAACGGGGCTCGGGGAACTCAAGGAAGAAGGCGACTGGAAAGCCGATCACGAACCTAAGTCTGTGCTGGATGACGCTCTTGGGCAGACAGTCGAAAAATTCTTCAGCAAAGTCACTTGGTCGAAGACGCTAAAGGGATCTTTGGCTGGAGATGTTTCCGTGAGTGGCCAACTCACGGGGCAATACTGCGGCTCAGGCGAAAACGGAATCCCCGGAGAATGTCGCCCGATTCGCAATCGGAAGTTTGCCGCCAAGCTGACATCAGCAACGGCTGAAACAAAGCCAGCGACACCAGAAACGCCCGCTTCAACAGAGGCAGCGAAAGCAACGGCCTCAAGTGGAGAGCCTTCGGAATCATCAGATAAGAATCCTGTGACGCTCGTTCCAAGGATAGGCCCCAAAAAGGGCGGCAAGACAGGACTGATCGAATTTGAGATTGGCCTGACGCCGCAGAAAGCCGCCGTTGGCCAGGAAGTCACGCTCTCGATCAAGGCCACTGTCGAAGCGCCATACCATGCGTTTGCGCTAGATCAGAATCCGGACATGGCTGGTGTCCCCACGACGATTGAAATCGATACCGTGGCTGGGCTGGAGGCTATAGGTGAGGACTTCGTTCCTACGGCCGAACCGGTGGTGGAAACTCACGACAATATTGTGCAGCGAGTGCACTATGGAGAAATCACCTGGAGTCGAAAGTACGTCGTATCTGAGCCTGGTGTTGCGGTATCTGGGAGCATTCTCTTTCAGCTTTGCAAAGAAAGAACATGCCTGCCACCGACGAAAGCTGCGTTCGAAATCTCGATGACTTCCGGCACAGAATCCGGGAAGCCGCCTCTCGTCACTGAAACTGGTGAGCCAAATGGCAGCGAATCCGGACAGGTCAAACCAACGGAATCGGGCTCCTCCGACAAGGGCCTTGCGAAAGACGGGCTGATTGCCTTCGTCCTGACAGCGATCGGAGCTGGCTTCGTCGCACTATTGACACCGTGTGTGTTCCCAATGATTCCAGTAACGGTTGCATTCTTCCTGAAGCAGGAAGAAAAGAAGGCCGGCAGTTCCCTGAAGCTGGCGGTTGTCTACTGTCTGAGCATCATTGGGGCCTTCACAATTCTTGGCTTGTTTGCGGCTATCGTGTTTGGCCCGACAGCGCTGAATAACCTCGCGAATAATCCGTGGCTGAATCTGGGGTTTGCCGGCCTGTTTCTGTTCTTCGGCATCATGCTGCTCGGAGTCATCGAGATTCAAATTCCGTATTGGCTGCTCAGCTGGAGTTCATCGCGGGAATCTGCTGGTGGCATGATCGGCATCGTTTTCATGGCGTTGACGTTTACGCTTGTGTCATTCACGTGCACGTTCGCCTTTGTGGGTTCATTGCTGGTCGCGGCGACTCGAGGAGATTACCTCTGGCCGGTGATTGGTATGCTGAGTTTTTCAACAGCATTTGCCTCGCCGTTTTTTGTGCTGGCGTTGTTTCCGAAGATGCTCAAAAAGCTGCCCAAGAGCGGTGGATGGATGAACGATGTGAAAGTCGTCATTGGTCTTGTCGAGATTGCTGCGGTCGTCAAATTCCTCAGTGTGTCTGACATTGGTTTTTCAGTCGGCCAGATCCCGGTCTATTTGACCTACGATGTGTTTCTGTGGCTCTGGATTGCTATCGGGCTCATCGCCGGGATTTATCTCCTCGGATTCTTCAGGAAGCCGAAGCCCGCGTTTTCTGCAATCCGTGGCATTTCGGCATTGGCATTCCTCTTGTTTTCGGGCCGATTGATTGCCGGACTTTATGAAGCGGGATTACCTGCGGACCCAATCTGGAATCTCGTAGCAGCCTTTGCTCCACCTGATGTAGAAGTTCGCAAGACCGAAGATCTGGGCTATGTGATCGCACATCATAATCTGGACTTTGGAATGGAGTTTGAACGAGCTGTTTCTGTGGCCACAAAGGATCAGCAACCTCTTTTCCTTGACTTTACCGGGGTCAACTGTGTGAACTGTCGCCAGATGGAACGCACGGTGATGATCGAGGAGAATGTTGTCTCAGCGATGAAGAAAATGGTGCGAGCACAGCTTTACACAGACCTTGTCCCGGGGATCACCGACGTCGAGCTACGTGAAAAGTTACTGTTGCTGAATCAGGAACTGCAATCTGAATTGACGGGCGATGTCGCTCTGCCAAGCTATGCAGTGGTTTCTGCAGACGGCAAACAAGTGCTGGCTTATTTCAGTGGTCTGGATTCCTCCGGCGGCGAAAAATTTCTGGCGTTCCTGAACGCAGGGCTTGAGCGTTGGGAATCAATGAAACCGGAAACGGCAAAATCACAGCCTCCGACGAATGGACCAGAGGTTGTGCTGAATGGAAATTCGTCAGTCGAAAACTGATGCACTCACCCCGAGTGAACCAACTACGGATTCGTCGAAACGCTTTTTGAGATCTGGCAATGTTTGACAAACTCTTCAGCAAGAAAAAGTCACACGATCGCACTGATGTCTCAAAGCGTTTCAATCTGATCGGACGAGTCGGGCAGGGGAGTATGTCAAAGGTCTGGAAGGCAACAGACCTTCAGACCGGTCGTCTGGTTGCTCTCAAGGTTCTGGACAAGGAAAAGACAGCCAAATTTGAAGCTCGCTTTCAGGGATTGCAGAAGCCCACCGAAGGCGAAGTGGCGATGTCTCTGAACCATCCGAACATCGTGAAAACACATGAGTTTGGCTGGACGCTGGAAGATGAGATGTTTCTCGTCATGGAGTTCGTCGAAGGAGTCGGTCTGGCCCTTCTGGTGGATCTCCAGAACGAAGAAATGAA
>CANHVD010000511.1 GCA_947463775.1 Planctomycetaceae bacterium
CTCCACCGTATTGCCTGACGAGGACCATTTTTCCGGAACGGGGCGTTGATGGACAGGTTCAAGTCGACTCGTGTTTGTGCGGCGTTTTGTTTGAGCGTGGTGCTTGGGTTTATTGGTGCTTCAGGTCATTGTGTGGCGCAGCAATTGACTCCGTCACAGTCTGTTGCAGCAATGACGCCCTTGCCGGGCATGGAAGTCAGACTGGTTGCCAGTGAACCCCTTGTGCGGCAGCCTGTTTGCATCGAACACGATGATCGTGGCCGGTTGTGGGTGATTCAGTATCTGCAATACCCGAATCCCGAAGGACTAAAACGCGTCGCCGTCGATCGCTTTTCGCGGACTCGATACGACAGAGTCCCGGAACCGCCTCCGCATGGACCCAAAGGAGCGGATCGCATCACAATCCTGAAAGACTCCGATGGTGATGGGGTCATGGACGAAGGCAAGGACTTTGTCAATGGGCTCAATCTGGCCACAGGCCTGGCGTTTGGGCATGGTGGCGTCTATGTTCTGAACGTGCCTTATCTGCTGTTCTATCCCGATCACAATCGTGACGACGTCCCGGATTCCGATCCGGAAGTGCTGTTGACCGGATTTGGGATGGAGGATGCTCACAGCGTAGCGAACTCGCTGATGTTCGGACCTGATGGCTGGTTATATGGATGTCAGGGAAGCACAGTGACGGCCAATATTCGCGGCAACGAATTTCAACAAGGCGTCTGGCGATATCATCCGACGACAAAGGAATTCGAACTGTTCTGCGAGGGAGGAGGAAACTCATGGGGGCTCGATTTTGATGCCACCGGTCGACTCTTCTACAGCACCAACTATGGCGGTCACGTGCTGCTGCATGGTCTGCAGGGAGCTAACTATGTGAAATCATTCGCTAAGCACGGCGCGCTGCATAATCCTCATGCGTATGGCTATTTCGAACATGCTCCGCATCAAACGTTTACGGGCGGACATGTCACGGTTGGAGGAATCGTCTATCAGGGCGACGCGCTGCCACAGTCCTTTCGAGGAAAATACATAGCGGGCGATCTTCTGGGCCATGGAGTTTACTGGCATGAGATCTCACCGCGGGGTTCAACAGTGCAGACTTCGCACGGTGGTGAACTTCTGAAATCTGGCGATCCATGGTTTGCTCCGACTGATGTGACCATGGGGCCAGACGGTGCGATCTATGTGACCGACTGGCATGATGCTCGCACGGCCCATCCGGATCCGGATGCTGACTGGGATCGTAGCAACGGCCGAATTTATCGAATTGCTCCGACGGGACACCCGGGGAAAAGCGTCGCGGATTTCGCCAGCCTGAGCGATGACGAACTGATCAAACTGCATGATCATTCCAGCCAATGGTTCGTGAGACATGCAAGACAGGAATTGGTGCGACGCCATGCCACGAGCGTTCTGCCTCTGTTAATCGAACGAGCAGAGAAATCGGAAGATGGTCAGTGGGCACTCGAAGCACTCTGGACAATCGCATCGTTGGAATCTTTCAACGAAGGACTTGGGCTGAAGCTATTGAATAGTCCGCATGAGGCTGTCAGGACCTGGACCGTGCGGTTGCTGGGCGATTCTCGAATGTTGTCGACTGAACTGGCTCATCGGCTGGATGAACTGGCCGAGGTTGATTCGTCAATTGCAGTACGGCAGCAATTGGCCTGTTCGGCGGCTCGCTGGCCTGCGGCTCAGGCAATGCCAATCATCAACGCGAATATCAATCGAGATATCGACTCTGAAGATCCCTGCATGCCATTGCTGTGGTGGTGGGCTGTTGAGCGTCACAGCGTGAGCGGTCGACCGGAAGTAATGAGTCGATTTGTTCGACCGTCACTGTGGAAGTCGAAGCTGGGCAGCGTGGCTTTGCTTCGTCGTCTGATTCGACGTTATGCAGCCGAAGGCACAAGCGAGGGGCTCGATTGCGTTGTGAAGTTGCTGGCTGCAGCTCCTGATGATGCGGCGCGGCAGCCGTTGTGGGAAGCTGTATTGCAGGGCTGGCGTGAAACACCGAGCGGAGAGTTGAGTGTTCAGCGAGAAAAACTGGTCGTTTCGCATCCATTCTTTGAGGTCGTCAATCAGGCGTGGCAAGCTGCACCCGGGAATCTGACGTTTCTCCATCTGGCGATTCTGGTCGGCTATTCTCCTGCGAACGATGCGGCCTTTTCAGAGGCTCTGGATGGCTCCGCCTCCGTGGACCGGCGACTGGCCTTGCTGAACATTGTTGGAGAAAAAAGTGAGCCGGGGCGCGTCGAATCATTGATTGGCCTCGCAGAGAGCGATCAACCGGATTCCGTGCGCGCGGCAAGTGTTCGCTTGCTGGCTCGTGCTGATGATGCGGAGATTGGGGCTCGGTTGTTGAAGCTGCACCAGTCATCCGGATCGGAGGAATTGAAGTTCCAAATTCGCAGCGTCATGTTGTCGCGAAAGTCTTTGGCATCGGTTTGGTTAAACGCTGTCGAAAAGGGCGAGATTGCCGCCAGTCTAACGCCGCTGGATCAGATTCGGCTTGTTGCATTGCTGGAAGATGAAAACTTGAACTCCATCGTGACAAAGCACTGGGGAAGACTGCAGGGAGCTACAGCGGAAGAGAAGCTGGCCGAGGTTCGGCGATTAAACAATGATTTGCGAGCGGGCTCGGGGAATCCGGAGACTGGTCGCGAGCTTTTCAAGAAGCATTGCTCGGCGTGCCATCAGTTGTTTGGCGAAGGGACTAAGCTGGGGCCTGATCTGACTTCTGCTAATCGAGCCGACCGCGACTTTCTATTGGTCAGTTTAGTGGACCCCAGCAGCGTGATCCGCAAAGAATTTGTTAGCGTCGTTGTGCTGACGACGGACGGTCGAGTTGAAACCGGGCTGGCAGTGGCGAGAGATGACAACGGCCTGACGATCGTAACTTCTAAAAACGAGCGTAAGAGTTTCAGTGCTGGTGAGATTGAAGAAGTTCGCGAGTCGAGTGTGTCTCATATGCCCGACACCCTCTATCGCCAATTCAAGCCGCAGGAGCTGCGCGATCTGTTTTCATGGCTGCAGTCGAACGGTTCTGGTCAGTGACTCAGGTGAATGGCAAGCCCACTCACGTTTTCCGTCAACAGCGGAATGGATTCAGTCATGATGTAGAGAACTGAAGGAGATTCAAAGCGAGTACTGCTCGCATCAAGAGCGGCGACTGATATGCTTCAGGGGTGATAGGCAGTAACCGGATCGTGCCGGATTCGTGATGTGGGCGATTCGCTCTGTTTGGTGTCCATCTTTGTTTCCGAAACAGGATGCTTAATCATGTCGGACGTGTCGCGTCGTGGATTCATGCAGGCGGCCAGCGTTGCTGCGGCTGCGATGGGAGCGGTTTCAGCGAAGGCGGGAGTTGCTGTGGCTCCTGCGGCGGGAAAGATCAAAGTCATCTCGTCCAGCAATGGTGCGGAAGCCACTCGGAAAGCTTACGAAATGATCGCCGTTGGCAGTGATCCTCTGGACGCTGTCGTCGCTGGGGTCGCGATCGTCGAGGATGATCCTAACGATACAAGTGTTGGTTACGGCGGTCTGCCCAATGAACGAGGCATCGTCGAGTTGGATGCCGCGGTGATGCACGGGCCAACTCATCATGCTGGTGCGGTGGCTTCGCTACAGAATATTCGTCATCCCGCGCAAGTTGCTTTGCAGGTATTGCGACGATCGGATCATGTTCTGCTGGTTGGTGCCGGGGCTCTGGATTTTGCTCGCGCCCATGGGTTTCAGGAAGAGAATCTGCTCACAGAGCATTCGCGCAAGATCTGGCTGCGGTGGAAAGAAACGATGAGCGAAAAGGACGACTGGTTGCCGGATCCCAACGAGAAGGAACCGGGCGTTGCCGCGTTCTTTGAAAAGAATACGATTCTGTCGAGCGATGGATCTCGACTGCGGTTTCGTCGGCCGACGGGAACCATTCACTGCTCTGGGATTAATGCGGCCGGTGATATTTCCTGCACGACAACAACCAGCGGCCTGGCTTTCAAGATTCCGGGGCGAGTCGGTGATTCGCCGATTATCGGAGCCGGTCTGTACTGCGACAATGAAGTGGGATCCTGTGGCAGCACCGGACGAGGTGAAGCCAACCTGCAGAATCTTTGTTCGTTCGCGGGCGTTGAACTGATGCGTCAGGGAGCCTCCCCGGAAGAAGCCGGGATGGAGATCTTAAATCGCGTCGTTAAGACGACCGAAACTCGTTTACGTGATCAGGACGGACGTCCGGATTTCGGTCTGAACTTCTATCTGATTGCAAAAGACGGGCGTCACGCAGGCGTCACATTGTGGGGCCCGGAAAAGTATTCTATTACCGATGAGAATGGGACGCGGCTTGAAGAATGCCGCGCGTTGTTTACGAAGCCGAAGGGCTGAGAGGTTCACATGACCACGCTGACTGCTCGACGATTTGATACTGGTGAAGCGATTCGGATTCATTTTCTGGGGAAACAGGTTGCCTCGATATTTCCAGCAAGCGTTTCGTCGGCCGAATTGGAATCGCTGCCGTTCATTGCTCCGGGTTTGTTCGACATTCAGTTGAACGGTTTCAACGGCATCTGGTTCAGCAGTGAACAGTTGACGGTCGCTCAGGTTGAGCAGGTCATCCATGACTATCTCAAACAGGGGATTACTCGCTGCTTTCCCACGTTGATTACGAACTCCGCTGAGGCACTTGAACATGGTCTGTCGGTCATTCGACAGGCTCGAGAAAAGTCGGACGTCGTGCGAGAAGTCGTCGTCGGCTGTCATGTGGAGGGCCCGTTTATTTCTGCCGTCGATGGGCCGCGCGGAGCACATCCGTTGGCTCATGTTCGACCGGCGAGCGTTGCGGAATTTCGACGCTGGCAGGATGCGGC
>CANHVD010000512.1 GCA_947463775.1 Planctomycetaceae bacterium
CAAATGCCGCACCGTCGCAGGATTTTCGAAACCGAAGAGTTTAGCAGGCTTTCAGTGTTGACACAAACCAGACTCGGATTTTCCAAGACCATGCTGCGATTCCGGGAACAAAATTCTGCCGACATGGCCTGGTCGAAGGTCTGTTTGTGACGAAAAAAGCGATCAACAGCGGCTTCCCGGGCGTTGCAGAGGTGCCGTCTGGCATGACCTGCGGGTTGAATCCATCGGAGAATCAAGCGGTGCGCTAGTGTTCGCTGAGGCTCAATTGTCACGCCCTACAGCAACAAAGATGTGATTTCGAGCCACACCCTGACAGGGTCTTGAGCTGTTTACAGCGTCTTAACAAATGTCAGTAAGCGATCGTTCAGCTCAAACTTGGCGGACGTAAACAGATCAATCGCCGCCTTATTTTCTGAATCCACATGCGCCTCAACAAGCTGCACGGATTCGCCTCGAAGCCGGCGACAGATTTCCAATACGAGCGCCTGGGCGTACCCGTGGCGGCGTTGAGATTCGGGCACGAAGATCTCGCGAATCCCGACACTGCGGACTCCCCATTTGGGAATAAAGAGGTCCATGCCAATGATCTGACCGCTTGCCACAACTTCCAGGTTCGTCTTTTCCTGCAGTTCAAACCGCAAAGAATCCAGATGCCCAAAGCGAACAAACCACCACCAGGTTTCTTTTGAGGGGCGGTCGGTGATCACCAGATTCAAATGACGTCGATGGCGGAGCAGTTTTGCATTCACGGGATCGCGGCTCTGCAACAGATCGCGGCGAAACACGAACGTCTCTTTGCCGCGAACATATCCGCATGACCCAAGGAATTCCTTCCACGCGGCAGAGGAACCACAAAAGCCGGACGGTTCCAAGCCGCCATAGATGCCACAATAAAAGCCGTTTCGGTTTAAACCGCCGCCCGCTTCAATTGTGAGAGCACCATTGGTTCTTAAGTAATCCTCAGCCAGTCGAACCAGTTCCGTCCCGACCTTTCGACGGCGGTATTCAGGATGCACCATCAGGGCCGAGATGATCCCCTGAGTTTTATCCAGATTGCTTTCTGTGGCGTTCACCGCAAAGCTGGCGTGGACATAGCCGACTATTCGCTGGCCATCCAGAGCAACGATGAGTCCCTTGCGATCAAAATACGGCGGGGAGCAGGCAAATAGCTCAAACACATCACAAGAAAATCCCTCCGCAGCATTCCGTCCCAGCGCGCAGGCATGCCAGAGCTGATGAAGGCGAGGAGGGTCCGAGTTGTGATAAGTACGATATTGCACTATCTGTGAGCCCCGGTTTGCCGCCGGGGCGGCGACCGTCTGGAGTTGCAGTTTTCTTGAAGTGTTCTCGCAATTCATTCCGCTGAACAGTGAACATTGCAGCGTTTGCGAAATTTCCGAGGAGTGGTTTCAATAAAAATCAACCGCACCGCCTCTGACTGGAAAACGCGAATCTAGCCGACATATGCTATTACATCAAGGCGTGCATTCTTCTCTGACGCCAACCTTTGGGGGATTGGGGCAATCCGTGACCTGGACTGACCGAGAACTAGCCGCCTGGCTCGATGAACTGCTCCCGGCTGCTCGCATGGTGGAGTTTGAAACGCAATTGCGAGTCGACAAAGCTCTGCAGGCCCGGGTTGCTCAAGTGATTCGGCACCGCGACCAGGGAGGAAACTCGATCGGCGAAGTGTGGCAGCGAGGACGTCTGAGCTGTCCGACTCGGTCCGAAATGGGCGGTTTTTTACTGGGAACGCTGAGCGAAGCGGCTGCAGCTTACGTCGAATTTCATCTGAAGACTGTCGGCTGTCGAGTCTGTCAGGCGAATATGCATGACCTCGAAGAACAGTCCACACAAGCCGATCATGTGCCCGGCCGCCGCCGGAAGTTCTTTGAATCGTCAGCCGGTTTGTTGCGAAACGATGACGACTCCAGCCGGTTCCATAGCGAATCCAATGATGGCAGCTAATCCAACAAGGGCCGATTATGAGACTTCTTTGTGCAGCGATTTTTTGCCCTGCGATTATCTTTGTGATGTCTTTCATGATCTCAGTGCCGATGGCGAGCGCTGATGATCCCACGGAACTGATCATCTGGCCAAATGGACATCCGGAGCCCAAAGTCAGCGCTGATCCACCGGAGGACTTAGTGAAAGGGCCGGATGGTCTGACTCGCCGATTCAACGTGTCAACGCCTCGGCTTTTTGTCTACCCGCCAGCAAAAGAGATCGCGACAGGAGCGGCGATCATCGTTGTTCCCGGCGGAGGCTTCGGACGCCTGTCGGATGAGCACGAAGGTTCGGACGTTTGTCGCTGGCTGGCGTCACTGGGGATTGTCAGTATCGAACTGGCTTATCGAACTCCCACAAATAAACACGCCAATCCCGTCGAAGGCCCCGCGCAGGATCTACAACAAGCCTTGCTGACAGTTCGCGATAAGGCGAAAGAGCTGAGTATTGATCCCGACAAGGTCGGTGTGATGGGCTTCTCTGCCGGCGGACAGACAGCTCTGGTGGCGATGGCAGGTAAAAAGGTGATCTCTTTCGACGGCGATCCCCGGCGAATTCGTCCGAATCTGGCGCTGTTGATTTATCCTTATCAGGTCATGAATTCAGATGCGACAGCGATCCGATCCGACGTCGATCTTGATTCCGGACTGCCTCCGGTCTTCATGGCTCAGTCGCTTGATGACAAAGCGTCACCTCCGCAAGGCAGCGCGATGTTGTTGATGGGGCTTGTGAAACGCCAGATTCCTACGGAACTGCATATCTATGAAACCGGTGGTCATGGTTTCGGGATGCGACACAGAACACCGCCTCCCGGAGCCCGCGACTGGTCTGAACGAGCCGCGGTTTGGCTGCGACTGCACAAGTTCGCGGCGGAACTTCCGGGGGATGATGCCAAGTAGTCGTGTCTCGTCCTGAATCATCAGGGAGTGGCCGGCGTTTGAGCGATAACGTCTGTTGCGGCTTCACGCAGCAGTGAAATCGCCGTTTCCACGATCAACTCCCCGGAACCTGGCAGGGTTGTTGAGTTCGTCACTTCGTAACTACCGCCAGCGGCGGCAACACGTGTCGGAACGTAAATCGTCTCCACGCAGTTTGATAACTCAATCACCAGTGTTGTCTTGAACGGGGAAGCCTGCTTGATCGACAATCCAAGTTCAACAAACGCTTCGCCCGGAAGTGCGACGATGGCGACGTCTGTTCCCAGAGTAATCACCGTCATGTCCACTGGCAGATTGTCACCGATCCCGGCCAACGATCGGCTCAAGCCCCATGTGATGTGCTCGCGCGTTTTTGCGAACGGCTCTTTGTGTCGCATCTGGTCGATAATCAGCTTTTTGTAGGCCGTGACGTGTTCCAGAAACTCAACGGGCTCCTTTCGTTTGGCCTTGTTGAGTACTTCAATGGACTGGGCCACTTCTTCCTGAGTCGCATCCTGCAATGGCAACTGGACGACTCGCGATTTCACTGTCAACTTCTGATTGCCAAGCGGTTGTAAACCGGACAGATCTCGCACAATGGAATTGCCAATCGACTGCCCAATGACGGCAGCCGTATTCCGCTCCGTGCTGCGAGGATTGACGTGATTAATGTCTCCACAGCACCCATTGCCAAAGATGGAGATCACTCCAGCACCCAGCGACTGCTGCAGAGTTCGTTCAATAAAGAACGGATAGTCGGCACTCCATTTCATGCCGCCGACAGTATCCAGATGCAGGGCAAAGTTGCTGAGAACTCCCACGGGCTTCTTTGCTTCGTCGCGGATCATGACGAGCCCGATCTGCGGATCAATCGGCCCGGCGGTTCGAACGAAATCCGGATGGCTGGCGGCCATCCATGTCTTCACGCTACCGTCGCGAGTGACCGCACGGCGATTGAACGCGACCGCTTCATTCTGTGTCCCGGAGCCAGTTTCAATAATGGATGGCTTTGCGTTGGCGAAGGCGGTGCAGATCGCATCGACCGGGCCGCCGATCAACTTGTCGATGTAGTTCGCTCGCATCTCCGGCTGCGGTTCGTTTCCGATTCGCAGATACAGCTCCTTCATGTAGTCGGGAGCAGTGTGTGAGTGAGTTGCGGAGAGGGCGATATTCTCGGCTGGAATTCCGGTCTTTTCAGACGCACGCCTTCGCACTTCGTTCTTAAGATCCGTCGAGATGCCAATCAGATCACAGACGACAAGTGCCCCGCTGGTTTCGCCGTCGATAAACACAATGGCGCGGGCTTTCAGAGGATCGATTTCGCCTTCAGCCAGACGTTCGTGATAATAGCCAGCCATGGGGAAACCGACTGGCGGCGTGATATCGGCTTCGGCCACTCCTACTCGCAGGGAGCCCTCGGATCCAAAAGCGACTAACGACGTTGCCTCGAGTGCGAACAGGAACACAAAGCCCGGAGCGAAAAATGAAATGCTTTGAAAGATGCGTCGAAAAGACAGCGTCATAGAATCACCTTCTTTGGAGGGCAGGCGGAAGAACTGGCGGGGGGCGAATAAGCTCGCAAGGGGCCCAGACTGTATCCTTCCCGAACGACGATGACGAGCGAACCGCGACGACTGCCGGGCTGAAGTTTGGATCCGGGCTGAAGTTTGGATCCGGACAGAGGAGGCCATCACGCTCAGTGGTGTACTGACGAACTATAGGCAGCAGCCGGATCGGCGGAATCTGCCGGTGGGTTCTGATCATCGCCATGAGGAAGTGATTGTCTGCGGGAACTCGGTGACCCTCGGGTTGCGAACATCAGGAAAACCGGGTTTACTCGTCCGCTGACCCCGAAGCTGCTGTCGATAAAAAGACACTTGAGACACGGGTATTTGGAATTGCCGAGCCAGTCGGCGGACTCATGGAGGAGC
>CANHVD010000513.1 GCA_947463775.1 Planctomycetaceae bacterium
CAGCAGGATCACCGGCATGAATTGTCGAGCAAAAACATTCATCGGAATGCCGCAAAGTCCACTGGGTCCGCCGACTGACGATGCACGCTCATCCTGAACGCCATCCGGGGAAACCCTATCCCTCAAATAACGGTCGACAAGCCACTGAACTCGGCGAATGATCCAACCAGCGGATCTCAAACAGGAATCGCTGCCAGATCGACTCCAATCGTTACAAGCCGCACAATCCAAATGCTGCGTGAACGCAACGAATGATGTGATCCCCTACAGATCTTTCATCCGCCGCCAAGCATCACTGTGGCGAACAACCGACCGCGCCTCCGCCAGTCGACAGAGATCATCCATCGTTCGCAAGGTCTTCTTGACTGGCCAAGTCGACGTCTTGAGTGTTTTTCGAATCGCCTGCAGCGTATCAGCGCGTATGAGGCCTCTATCATCACGGAGCAATGCTGAGTGGACACAACCGCAAGAACGAAACTCCCTCGGAGAATCGGGGCACAGTCAATTCTCTACCGGTTCAGTTTCCACGGTTGTTGAACCCGCACCGGCCCCTTCGGGTAAGTTGATTCGAGACATCCTCGCGACACCAACGACGGAAACTGGCAGTTCTGCAGAGCCTGCAAATAAATCCACAGGAGTTCGCATCGTCACCCTGTTTGGGGCTGCTTTGTGCAAGGGAACAACAACCTCGTTCACATGCAATGACTACCTGTATCGCACCATCAGAAGAATTGGCCAATCCAAGGTTGATAGCCAACGGAGTACATATTCGACGGATCAATCACCACTTTTTGCGGATGCCAAAAGAAACAGCCCGAAGGTTCTTTGTGAACCTTCGGGCCGAGACATAAGGTGCTTGATGTTGCTGTTTCGTGTATCTCGTTACGCCGGGAGGAATCTTTCCCTCGCCAATTGGCGTTCAGACAACAAAACGGAATCGATCAAGTGAAATGTTTTCACCGATCAGGTATTCAACATATTCTCCATCAACTGAATCGCGGCGGGACCAACAAGTACGACGAAAATCCCCGGAAAGATGAACAGTACCAGCGGGAAGATCATCTTCACTGCGGACTGTTGAGCCTTCTCTTCGGCCAACTGGCGACGTTTAATTCGCATGCTGTCGGATTGTACTCGCAGAGCTTGTGCGATGGACGAACCGAATCGGTCGGCCTGAATCAGAATCGCAACCAGGGCTCGCATGTCATCCACACCGGTGCGTACGCCCAGGTCATGCAGAACTTCGCGACGTGGCTTGCCCATCTGCAGTTGCATATTGGCCGTGGAAAGTTCGGAACAAACTTCCGGAGCACTAGGAGCGAGTTCTTCAGAAATTCGACGCATACCAGCATCAAGACCGAGGCCAGCTTCCACACAGACGACAAGCAGGTCGAGCGCATCAGGAAGCTGCAGAAAGATCTTTTGCTGCCGGCTGGATTTCATCAGCGTCAGAATAACTTCCGGGATATAAAACCCCGCACCGCCTCCCATGATCAGCGACATCATTGAGTCTTTGCTGAACCCGGCCGAGGCAAATCCGTAGACGCCTCCGAACAACAAGCCACCGATCAGGCACATCAATTTGATCGCGAGAAAGTTACGAGTCGCATTAGGCTTGGAAAAGCCGGCATTCGCAAGTCGAGTCTTGAGGTTGCTCTGTTCAAGTTCACTCTTGGATTCCAGTGCTTTGGACATCGCCGGAGCGGCTTTTTCAATCATGCTGCCCATTGCGGAGCTTGACTGTCCGCCTTCGCGCCTTTGACGCGCAAATGGGTCTCGCCATTCTTCCAGACGCTCTGAGGCTCTGGATGATTTTCGAGAGAACATGCTGACAACGCCCCACAGACCGGCTGTGATGGCAATGAAAGCTGCGATAGGGAGTATTGTGTTTATGTCCATGACGTTGTCTCGCAAGGTCAGATAAATCCGGAAACGACTTGCTGTACTGATAGAAGCCGATCAAGGCTGTGAATTCATTCGCAGGATGACCTGTTCAGGCCGTCAGCGAGGCGAAGAACGAAGGGTTTCTGACGCCCTTAAAAGGGCATCATCCATTTTCTTCACAACCTGCACCCGATGTTACAGAAGCCTGACTGATCACACCTTAATATCCACAATCTTCTTGATCGCAATTGCACCCAGAACCTGCAGGAAGATGGCCACGCTGATCATCTGGCGGCCAATCTCACGGTTGAACAACAACATGACGTAATCAGGATTCAGATAGTACACGGTAAAGAAGAGTGCAATCGGAAGTGCCATCAGCACGATCCCGGAGATTCGACCTTCACCAGTCAGGGCTTTCACCATGCCCAGAATCTTGAACCGCTCGCGAACGAGGTAACTGATCTTGTTCAGAATCTCTGCGAGGTCACCCCCGGCCTGACGCTGAATTGCCACGGCAGTGACGAAGAACTGAAGGTCCATATTGGGAATTCGCACAAGCATGTTTCGCAATGCCTGTTCGATCGGAATCCCAAGGTTTTGTTCGTCATAGACAGTCCGAAACTCTGTCGAAATCGGAGCTGGCATTTCACTGGCAACAACATTCAGTCCGGACGCCAGACTGTGTCCCGACTTCAGTGCTCGTGACATGAGGTCGAGCGCATCAGACAACTGCTTTTCAAATCTCGCGAAGCGTGATTTGCGTCGCCACCAGAGCCAGATCCATGGAGCACCAAAACCCATCGTGGCTCCGACCGGAATCAATGGCAGTGGTGCTCGACCAATCACGGTCAACATCGCTCCCAGGGCACCGGTACCAGCACATAACATCAGAAAGTGATCGATCTTAACTGGAGAATCGGCCTGCCGAAAAAAGAGTGGCAGCTTGCTGAACTTCTGAACGATCCCACCGATCAAGCCCTGTGCTGTCGAAAGACCATCACGCATCAGCGCTTCGGTGATTTCAGATTTCGATGGCTGAGCGGTCCCTGTAAACGCCGCGAGCCGCGCCTCCAGCGTGGAATCAGACTTGCCCTGCAAAGCAAATCCAACCCCGAACACCAGCGCGATCACGCCGATAAACGCCGAGATCATGATTAGCAGGTTTGGATCCATGGAAGCGGTCCGTTAAGAGTCACAATTTGTACAGAATCAGATTAGCAGAAGCAGTTGGGACAAAATGATTCAAAGGATGGCCTTCGAATAATACATTCGAAGGCCATCGCGATCTCTTATGGTGATCGCATTACGCGAGCAGCAAACAGGCCGTTTGGCAGTCGAACTCCGCCAGCTTCCAGTTGCTCGATGCATTTAGGACGAACGCCAGTCGATTCGAAGTGCCCGAAGGCCTTTCCATTCTCGCCGATTCCGTCCTGAATAAACTTGAAGATGTCCTGCATCACGATCGTCTCACCTTCCATACCGACGATTTCAGTGATGTACGTTACCTTTCGCGGTCCACCCTGAAGTCGATTCGCCTGAATAATCAGATGCACAGCGGACGCAATCTGTTTTCGAATCGCGGACATTGGCAGTTCGCAACCGCTCATGTTTACGAGCGTTTCAATTCGCGAGATCGCATCACGTGGATTATTGGAGTGAACCGTCGTCAGCGAGCCGTCATGCCCCGTGTTCATGGCCTGAAGCATGTCCAGTGCCTCACCACCTCGACATTCGCCGATGATGATTCGGTCTGGCCGCATTCGCAGTGCGTTCTTCACAAGGTCTGTCGCCGTGACCTTCCCTTTTCCTTCGATGTTCGGCGGACGAGTTTCCAGTCGCAGCACATGTTCCTGCTGCAGCTGAATTTCCGCCGCGTCTTCGATTGTGATAATTCGGTTTTCGTTGGAAATGAAGCTGGAGAGTGTGTTCAACAGCGTCGTTTTTCCAGAACCGGTGCCTCCGCTGATGATGATGTTCAGACGAGCCTTCATGGCTCCTTCAAGGAACATGACCATTTCAGGCGTAAACGCTCCAAACTTCAGCAGGTCTTCCAGGGTCAGCGGGTTTGAGCCGAAACGACGAATGGTCAACGATGGTCCGTCGAGAGCCAATGGCGGAATGATCGCGTTCAATCGCGAACCGTCTGGCAAACGGGCGTCAACCATCGGCGATGTTTCATCAACGCGTCGACCTACGCGAGAAACAATGCGGTCCAGAATCTGTAAGAGGTGATCGTTGTCTCGAAAGGTGACGTCTGACTTTACGATGCGTCCGTTCTTTTCAAGAAACACGTTTTTCGGGCCGTTGATCATAATGTCCGCGACGCCCTCTTCCTTGAGCAGCAGTTCCAGCGGTCCGAAACCAAACGCTTCGTCCAGAACTTCTTCGACGAGTCGTTCGCGTTCCGATCGGTTCAGCAACGGGTTTTCGGTATCGCAGAGATGTTCCACGACGACTCGAATTTCGCGCCGCAGGGAATCTCCTTCGAGTTCTGACAGCCGTGTCAGGTCGAGTTTCTCCACGAGTTTTCCGTGGATATGTGACTTCAGCGCTTCAAAGTCGTTGGATGTCTGGCGAGAAGGCTTGAGAGGGGCAATCATTGAAATTCACTCCGGAATCACTGTTCACATTCGCTCGGACGATCGGGCTGATGAAATATGGACCCTATGTCCGACTTTGGTCCTCTATGGACAATAGGTCACGATTGCCGGTCGTGCAGGAACGATCAGTCCGGAATGTTGCACAGTTTCCACAAATGCAGCCGAACATCGCCCTATCGACGTAACGGCTGAATCGGTTATGCGGCTCGTGCTGCGAAGGAGAGGAGTCGGCAATTGGCAGAGAACGTCAGCGGAAAGCATTTCGATATCACAGCCCCGACCTGCCACTGTAGCCATCTCGCTCCGCCGAGATGAGCCTTGCAGGGTGCACGCTGCGTTGCGGGAAATGGCAACCATTTTCGTAAAG
>CANHVD010000514.1 GCA_947463775.1 Planctomycetaceae bacterium
AACAAACGAAAGCAGCGGAGGAACAGTCTTTGAAAGACCATTTCCTCCGCTGGATTTCTACTGCTTTTAAACGACCTGCTGGCGTCGCTTCCGCCGGCAGGGGACTTCTTCCATCGCCACCGAAAACTACTTCAGTTCCTTGATGCGGATGTTCTTAAACTCGGCCCACATGGGCTTGCCCGCATGCAACTGTACCGCCAGAACGCCTTCAAGCAACGTCAGACTGGGTTCGTTGTCGGTGAAGTCGAGTACCAGTTTGCCGTTCATGTAATGCTGAACGTGATTGCCTTTGGCGATGATCACGACATCATTCCAGTCGTCAAGGCGGAATAGTTTCTTCCAACCGGCTTCGTCAATCAAATCAGACTTCTCAACCTTCTTGCCGGAAGTCTCCCAGGAAGCCTTCTCACCGATCAGACAAATGCGACCCCGCTTGCCGCCTTCGTCGTAAATGAACCCGGAGATATTCGGGAAGCCCACTTCATTGCGAAGTTCATGCTGATAGCCACGCACGATCCACTTGTTCCGAGGATTCCCTTCGGTGATGTGCTTTGAACGGTACTGAATGCCGGAGTTGTTGGTCGCGTTACAGCGGAAAGACAGACGCAGTTCAAAGTCCTTGACGACTCCATCTTTCCAAATCAGAAAGGTGTTGCCGTCGGCCTTCTTTTCTTCCGTCGTCTCACCATGAATCACGCCGTCTTTCACCGTCCAAAGATCTGGATTGCCGTCCCAGCCTGTCAGGTCTTTTCCGTTGAAGAGCACCTGCATATCTTTGGTTTCAGCGGGTGCGTCATCAGCGAACGCGAATGATGAACATGTAAGGACCGCCGTCAGAACAAACACCAGACTTCGCATTACGATCTCCTGTGCCAGGCAATTTTTGTGGGAAGGTTCAACTCCGCCGTGCATGGTACGCACTGACGTCGTCGTGTTCCAGGCATGGCGATTCCCGGTAGAATTTCCCGGAGAACCGCGATCGATCCTGAACGCCCTCAACAAGCCTTGCCTTCTCAACACGCTGAAGATGGTTGCTGACAGCTTTTTATCCTGTCCCAGATTAGAATCGCTATCTTCTGCATTTGGGGCTCAGTCGCGATCAATCGAAAAGAATCTCCATGGCTCGTATCTTTCTGGCAATTGTCGCAGCAGCGTATCTCGTCCTGGCAGCATGGTGCGCCATCTTGCCCGAGACGACATCGAATTCAGTGGGTTTCACACTTCAGCCGGGCGCAGGGCAGTCCGAGTTCCTGACTGTCTATGGCGGACTGCAACTGGCCATTGGACTCGCTTTTCTTTGGCCCCTGTACCGTCCGTCAGAAATCCGCCTTCCACTATTTCTGTGCCTTTTGATTCATGGATGTCTGGTTATCTGCCGGACTGTCAGTTTCGGGCTTTACAGCGGAGTTCCTGCGACAACAATAGTCCTCGCAGCGACAGAATGGATGATTTTCATCGCAGCTGCGATCTTGTCGTGGAGGACAAGATGAATGCCATGTGTCTTGCCCATGCTTTCCGTTTGTCATATCGGCTAGCACTTCAGGCTCACCAGGGACTTCTCCCTCTGCCGTTCGCGTCGGGATATAACCAGTCGATAGTCCGGAGAAAAGAACCTGATGTCGCAAGTCACTCACCTCACGGAACAGGAAATCACGGACGGTTTAGCTCAGGTTCTGAAGTCTCCGCAGAATTCCGGGGTGCTTAAAGCAATCGTCATTCGTCCTGGTCACGAAGAAAGACGCAGCTTGCAAGAGTGTCGTCTCAGCCCTGAAGGTGGAACAGAGGGCGATGAATGGGCGCGAGGCTGCTGGCTGCAACTTCCGGATGGAAGTCCAGATCCTGACGTCCAGATCTGTATCATGAATTCCCGGATGATCGATCTGGTGGCGGGCGACAAGGCCCGATGGGAACTGGCCGGGGACAATCTTTTTGTGGATCTGGATCTCAGTCGAGAAAACCTGCAGGCCGGTCAATTGCTGAGTATCGGCGATTGCGTTATCGAGATTACCGAACAGGCCCACAATGGCTGTAGCAAATTCAGTCAGCGTTTTGGTGCCCCGGCCCTCAAGGTCGTAAATTCGCCTGCAGGAAAACAACTGCGACTCCGTGGAGTTTATGCCAAAGTCATCAAGGCCGGTGTTGTTCGTGTGGAAGATCTGATCACGAAATTGGATCATCGAAGCGCCTAACTTTGATTAAGCCGTATTGAAAGCAGTGAACCTTGCCAATGACGGCGATACAATAGGGGCTACTTGCGCGCGATTGGCCGGAGCGTCTTGAGGCGAGTCTGGAGTATCCGAATCACTGCGTTCTGGGCTGGCACGGATGGATACGATTGAGAAAGCGTTCAGGGAACTATGAGTGACCAGGGGCTGAGATGAAAACTCTATTCTTTAGCGGCTGGCACTCATTCATAGTCGCCGTCAAATCGGATGGAGCCTTCTGGTGAGCATTGCAGCCAAATTGACACGAGATGGCTGGCTGCTGTTTGCGACTCGATGTTCGAGGATGTTCGCCTACGGCCTGCTCTCGGTCGTGCTGGTGCTTTATCTGGTCGAAGTTGGTTTGAAGGAATGGGAAGTCGGCCTTCTCCTGAGTCTCACTCTGGCTGGCGACACGGCGATCTCCCTTTGGCTCACGACGACTGCTGACCGGCTCGGACGTCGTCGCACGTTAATCCTTGGTGCAATCCTGATGGTCCTGGCCGGAGTCGTCTTCGCCTCGACCAGCAGTTTTGTGTTGCTCGTCATCGCCGCCACGATTGGCGTCATCAGCCCCAGCGGAAACGAGATCGGGCCATTCCTGTCTGTCGAGCAGGCAGCGCTTTCGCATATCGTCAGCGATGAACGGCGAACAGACGTGTTCGCCTGGTACAACCTCGTTGGTTCGTTTTCCACTGCTCTGGGCGCTTTGGCGGGTGGTTTGATTGCCGAAGCCTCATCACACTTCGGCCTGACCGGAGCCGCTGCTTTTTGTCCCGTGTTGTTGACTTACTCAGGCATCGGCGTGGCGTTAATCGCTGGGTTTTCGTTTTTGTCGCCGGAGATTGAAGCAACAAGAAATGAGTCGGTTGCGCCTCCCAGGGCGGTACTGGGACTCCACGAATCCAAACGGACAATCTTCAAGCTATCGCTTCTATTCGCCCTCGATGCATTTGGCGGGGGCTTCGTCATCCAAAGCATCATCGCTTACTGGTTCCACATCCGATTCCAACTCGACCCAGCGATGATCGGTACGATCTTCCTGTTCGCCAACCTTTTGGCTGGTGTCTCGGCCCTGGCCGCTGGTTGGCTCGCTCGACGCATCGGACTGATTAATACGATGATCTTTACGCATCTGCCATCGAACGTGCTGTTGATTCTCGTCCCATTGATGCCGGATGTGTATTGGGCCATCGGCCTTTTGCTGTTGAGGTTCAGCATTTCGCAGATGGACGTGCCGACTCGCCAAGCCTACACGATGGCCGTCGTGCGACCCGATGAACGCTCCGCAGCGGCAGGCGTTACCGCAGTGGCTCGGTCGGTGGGCGCATCAATCTCGCCAATGCTGGCGACCCTCCTCGTCGGCAGTACAGGAATGATGAGCATGCCATTTTTTCTGGCCGGTAGCCTTAAGATCGTTTACGACTTGCTGCTGTATCGAGCGTTTGCAAGCAGTAAGGCTGAAAAGAAGTTTTGAAGCTTCAGGGGTTTGGAAGAGAGGCAAAGAATCATTTGGAATCTGGTTTGTTGCCTTCGATCTGGTCGCCTTCACTTTACCGACCGTTCCACCTTGATCGACTCCACTTCCAGCTTGAACGGCCCAGCCTTTTTGTCACCCAACAGAAAACCCACAGAGCTGATCTCTTCTGGTTTTACAGGACCGGCTTCCCTGACAACTCGACCAAATGAAGTCGCTTCGAATTCATCGAGCGGCACTTTGACTTCGATCCATTCATCCTTCTTCGTTTGCACCGAAGCCCTGTATGAAAAGGCAGTTCTTGACCTGTTCGGGTAGAGGTTCAGCGTGTATTCCCGCCCATCGCCACGGATCTTGACGACCAGCGTATCACCTTTCTCCAGATCGAGTTTCTTCGCCTTTGACCGCACGGAAGCAAAGCCACCATTGTTGGCTAATGACAACGTGCCGAAGAATTCCATCGTCTTCGCATCGGTGATCTTGAACCTGCCTTCCGACACGCCCCCCATCACGCCATCGTTCACCGCCTGCCACTCTTTAACAGCCTCGACTCCAGTGAAATCGAACAATGGAATGAGCGAGTCTTCAGCCATTGCAGTTGTCACCATCAACAGGGCCAGACAGCCCGACAGGTAAGTACGTCTCATTCAACACACTCCTGAAGATTTCTCCGGCGTCAAATCATGCGTGCATCGTACGTTGCAGATCGCTGATTCAAACAGACTATCGCATTGTTTCTCCGTCACGTGCGATCAGTCTGTTTCCATGCCGCACTACGACCAATGACTTCTTCCGCCAGAATGTCAATCTGTCTCCAGCCCGATCGCGGAAAGCAGCAAGTGGACGTGCCGAAGTCGATCGTACAAGCCAGCTGATTCTTTCTTTTGCGGAATTGAAGCAGCCTCAGCTACGAAACTCACCAAAGTGCCAAAGAACCCCTGAGGGATCGTGCAGAAAGTACTCTTTGCCCCACGGTTCCGTGCGAATCGAAGTCAGCCTGACATTGTCATACCTGGCAGGCAATTCCAAAGTCTTCAGCTCGCTCCAATGGCGTTCCACGTCGTCGACTTCCAGAAACAACATCGTGTTGTCGATCCAGTACTTCACGTAAGCGTTCTGTAGATAGAAGCCAACTCCATCTGTCTTAAACAAGCTCATGTCCTTTGAAACCAC
>CANHVD010000515.1 GCA_947463775.1 Planctomycetaceae bacterium
CCGACCGTGTGCGACAGTATTCGTCCGAGATGGCCACTGTTGCTCAGCAGACGTCTGGCAGCATTGATGAGATCGCTCGCAGCTCACAGATCGCAGTCAGTGCTCTGCAGCAGGCTCTGTCCCAGTGCGTCCGGTCGTCAGATGTTGTCAAATCTTTGGGAAGTCACACAGACTCTGTGACCGAACTGATTGGCGAAATCACGGCGATCTCCGAACAAACCAATCTGCTGGCTCTGAACGCCACGATCGAATCCGCTCGGGCCGGAGAAGCCGGCAAGGGATTCTCCGTCGTCGCCAATGAAGTCAAACAGCTGGCCAACGATACGCGAGTGACTTCGGAACGCGTGATTGAACGCGTCCGCTGCATTCAGAAGTCCAGCGGTGAAACGATCACCACGACGGATGAAGTTCTGGCCCTGATGAAACAGTGCTCCGAATCACAATCGACAATCGCTGCTGCAGTTGAAGAGCAACGGAACATTGCTTCGCAACTGGCTCGACAGGCTCATGAACTGGCAACAGAAGCCGGAAGCGATGCTTCCTCGTCGGTTGGATCTTTGATGCCGGAATCCAGTTATATGCCACGTAGAAATAGTTACTCGACAACTGACGTCGCCAAATCCGGGCGGCGGCGTCAGATGCAAAGTGTGTCCCATCTTTAATCACCACGATCACGCAGCATTGACAGGTTACGCTTTTTCGGATTCGTCCGAGCGGAGACTTTCATGTTTAGTTTAGTACAGAAGATTCCACAGAAATACAGGATTCCACTCGTGGCAGCCGTGCTGCCGACGTTTGTCATTCTGGCGTTGACCTGGTCTCAAGTCGCGGATATTCGTCAACGTGCGGTTGATGCGTGCGTCAGCCAGGCACGGGCCGTTTGTTTGTCAGCGGAATCCGTTCGACTGCATGCTGAACACCAGTGGCAGAAGGATATCTTTCAGCAGTCAAAGCTGAAGGAATGGGCGCATGCAGGAAACACCGACCATGTGATGTCAACGATTCCGATCATCTCAGCGATGGCCTCGATTCAGAGCAGTGCAAAGGATTCGGGGTTCCTCTTTAAGGTTCCTACGTTGACGCCCAGAAACCCGGCCAACATGGCTGACTCTTTCGAGCGTGCTGCCCTCGCGAAGCTTAACGATGATAATCTGAAAGAGCTGATCGAATTTGACGAAGCACACAACACAGTACACTACTTCCGCCCGGTTCGCATGAGCGAAAGCTGCCTGAAGTGTCATGGAAACCCCGCCAACTCAAATGAACTTTGGGGTAACGACAAGGGGCTCGACGGCACTGGCTTCGAGATGGAGAACGCCTCGGTTGGTGACCTGAAGGGAGCCTTCGAGATTGTCTCGTCACTGGATCAGGCCGACGCAGATGCTGCGGCGGCAATGTCCAAGGCTGTGAATTTTGCAATTGTAAGTTTGATTGTCTGCGGCCTTCTGTCACTGGTCATTCTGAAATCTGTGCAGATGGATGTTCGCCAGAACGCCTGCCTGATCGGAAACGAAGTGGCTCAGGATGTTTCCGACGGGACCGCTGGGATTGCCAGTGCGATTGAACAACTGTCGGCCAACATTCGTGATATTGCTGACGGAGCTTCGTCGACCTCCGGCTTTGTTCGCGAAGTCGTCATGAAGGTCGAATCCACCAATGTCCGCGGAAATCTGCTGAGCAAATGCAGTAGTGAAATCGGCAATATTGTCCAACTGATTGACGCGATCGCCGAGCAGACAAATCTGCTGGCACTGAACGCCACGATCGAAGCGGCCAGAGCTGGCGACACCGGTAAAGGCTTCGCCGTCGTTGCTGGTGAAGTTAAAGAACTGGCTCGCGAAACTTCCAAGGCCACATCCGCGATCACTGAAAAGATCAGCGCGATTCAGTCGGCTTCCAGTGAACTGCTGGGAGATCTTGGCACTGTTCAGGAAGTGGTTCGACGAATTGATTGTTCACAAACAGCGATTGCCAGTGCCGTTCATCAGCAGAAATCGGCAACCGACGAGATCGGGCGCGCTGTTCATGGAGTTCTGCATTCGAGTCGTCAGTTGACGAATCGACTCACTGGTTCTGCTCTCTGAGTCATAACAAATCTTCATCGCGATTCAGAGATGAATCGCCAAGTTTGATCACCTGTTCCACAAGCCAATGTACAACTTCGGAGTTCTCTGCATGTCATTTCGCAACATTTCAGTACCGGTCAAGCTCTACATCCTGACAGGCGTTTTTTCGCTCGGTCTGATCGGTTACGGCCTGTGGTCCAATCACACGCTTACAATGAGTAAGGTGAATGGCCCCTACTATAAGCAGATTGTTGAGATGAAGGATGTCCTTGCTGATATTCTTCCTCCACCGGAGTACATCCTTGAAGGCTATCTGGCGTCGTTGACTCTGGCAGAAATGGCTCATGACGGAGAAGCATCTCCGGCTGAAATGGCGGCCGCTGCTGAAGAGATTCGCACGCTTCAGAAACAGTATGAAGACCGTCATGATTTCTGGAACAACACCATGACGGAAAGTGAAATCAAGTCCAAACTGATGAAGGACACACACGAACCAGCGAATGCATTCTTTGATCTTGCGAATGAGAAGTTGATTCCTGCAGCACTTGCGGGCAAAGCGGCCGAAGCCAAGGCGATCTTCGAGTCTGAAATGGTTCCCGTATTCCAAAAGCACAAGTCGGCAATCCATGAACTCGCTGATTTGACTCAGAAGAGTTCAATTCAGGTTGAGAAGGATTCAAGCGACTATGTAGACGCCAGCGTCAAATGGAACATGGGCATGGCTGCAGGGGTTGTGATTTGCTGCAGTCTGTTCGGCTGGTTTACAGCTCGAGAGATGTCAAACAGCCTGCGTAAGTCGGCAGAAGCTCTTCGCCATGTGGCTCGGTCGGAACTGGTCTCAGTTGGACAGCAGATGCGAGCGAATGCTCAGGAGACAACACATCAGGCTACACTGGCAAGCGGTGCTGCAGAACAGGTCAGCACGAATGCTCAGGCCCTGGCCAAAGCGGTTGACGAGTTCAACACCAGCATTCGAGAAATCTCCGGCAATACATCTAATGCCGCGACTGTCGCAGGCCATGCCGTCGAAGCAGCCAATCGTACAAACGCCACGGTTCTGAAACTGGGCGAAAGCAGTGCAGAGATTGGAAACGTGATTAAAGTGATCAACTCGATCGCTGAACAGACAAACCTCCTGGCCCTGAACGCCACCATCGAAGCAGCCCGAGCCGGTGAAGCCGGTAAAGGATTTGCTGTCGTCGCCAACGAAGTGAAAGAACTGGCCAAGCAGACCAGCGAAGCGACCGAAGACATCATTCGCAAGATCGCGATGATTCAGGACGATACGGCTCAGGCCGTTCAGGCGATCGGTCAGGTTGCCGGAATCATCCGCCAGATTAATGAGTCTCAGAACGCCATCGCCAGTGCGGTTGAAGAACAGTCCGCGATGACGGGTGAAATCAGTCGCAATATCGCAGAAGTCGCCGCTGGCAGTGGTGAGATTGCTCGCAACATCACTCTTGTCGCCAACGCTGCGGATTCCACATCGCGTGGTACGGATGAAACTCTCCAGGCAGCGGCTGATATCGAACAGATGGCGGAAGATCTTTTGTTGCTGGTGGGAGCTGTTCAGGAGGCCGTGTCTCCTGTCAACGAACGCAAGCGAGCCGCCGCGAGAGGATCGCGACGAAACACGTCAAGCCGTGAGTTCGATCCAAACAACGTCAAGATGACATAAGTAAGACCGTAGCTTGGGCATACCAGTCCGACTCGACGCCATCGCTGTACGACGGGCAGGAGTGCCCATCGTACAGCATCCATTAACACCAGATTCTCAGACCGTTAAAGATCTTCAGGGTAACACCATGCGGCTTCACAACATGACAATTCCAGTCAGGCTCTATCTCCTGATTGGCGTTTTTACGGCAGGTCTGATCGGGTACGGAATCTGGTCTAATCGAACACTTTCCATCACCAAAGTAAACGGCCCGTTCTATGGGAAGATTGTGGAAATGAAGGATGTGCTCGCCGACATCCTGCCCCCACCAGAATTTATCATTGAGAGCTACCTCGTTTCTTACAAGCTGGCAGAAGCTGTAGAAACAAAGCAGTCATCGACAACGATTAATGAACTGGTCGAAACTCTGCGAAATCTCGAAAGCGTCTATCATCAACGACATACTTACTGGGAAGAGAAACTGGCCGAAGGGCAGATTCGCGCTTCGTTGATGGAATCGACCCACGAGCCTGCAATGGAATTCTTCCGAGTCAGCAACGAGCAATTCATTCCGGCGTGCCTCTCCAACGACGGCCCCAAAGCCGAAACGTTGCTGCGAGGCGTCTTGACGTCACTTTATGAGTCGCACAAGACTGAGATCGTCAAGTTGTCAAACCTGTCTGTGGAGACTGCCACAGAGATTGAAAAGGAAGCGGCAGACGTTGTTGCATCCAGTATTAAGTTAAACGTAACGCTTGCTGTATCCGTCGTCTTCGTATGTGGTTTGTTCGGCTGGCTCACCGCTCGTAAGGTTTCCAGTGTCCTGCGAAGTTCTGCAGAGGCTCTGCGGTGCGTTGCCAGGGAAGAACTGGCAGTCGTTGGACAGCAGATGCGATCCAATGCTCAGGAGACCAGCCACCAGGCGACGCTCGCCAGTGGAGCCGCTGAGCAAGTCAGTGCGAACGCTTCAGCTCTGTCGCAGGCCGTCGATGAATTCAACACCAGCATCCGTGAAATCTCGGGCAATACAGCCAACGCGGCCACAGTCGCTGGTCATGCGGTTGACGCGGCCAACAAGACAACTGCCACTGTCACGAAGCTTGGTCAGAGCAGTGCCGAAATC
>CANHVD010000516.1 GCA_947463775.1 Planctomycetaceae bacterium
CTGAAGCCGACCAGGTCACGGAAAATCCCAATGAGGGCATCGACACTCTAAGCTTCGCGTTTCTGACGACAGACGTCGTGGTGAATCTCGGCCCAACGTCGATTCAGCCGGTGCATGCCAATCGCACGTTGAGGCTGAATTCCGCTGTTGTCATTGAGAACATCCTCGGTGGTACCGGTGCTGACACACTGTTCGGCAACAGTCTGGACAATACTCTGACTGGCAGTGCCGGGGACGACAAACTTCTTGGGGCTGCGGGCAACGACATCCTGCGAGGCGGGGCCAACAACGACATCTACATGTTTGTTCCGACGTCCACAGCCGAAGCCGATCAGGTGATTGAGAATGCGAACGAAGGCGTCGACACGCTGAACTTTGCTTATCTGACGACCAGCGTTGTCGTGAATCTTGGATCGACTGCGATTCAGACGGTGAATTTGAATCGAACGCTGCGGCTGAATTCTGTCAGCACCTTTGAGAACGCAGTCGGCGGCACGGGCAGCGATACACTGTTGGGGAATGCTGTCGCGAACCGACTGACGGGCGGCCTTGGCGATAACATTCTGGTCGGAATGGAGGGCGGCGATATTCTGGAAGCGGGAAGTGGTCGCGACATCCTGATCGGCGGCCTGGGACTGGACATTCTGAAGGGCGACGCCGGCGATGATATCCTGATCGCGGGACGTACAACGAGCGATACCAGTCTGACCAGTCTGAATACGCTTCGCACCGCGTGGATTTCGGCCGTGCCTTATGCAACGCGCGTTGCGAATCTTCGATCCGGTGTCGGCAGTCCGGCGGTTTCATTGAAAGCCAAAATCAACGTGCTGAACGATGCCGGCGAGGATGATGTGCTGTTCGGTGGAACTGACACAGACTGGTTCTTACGAGCCGTCGACGACGTCATCGCGGACATGTTTGCGGGTGAGTTGATCGACGTCCTGTAACGGTCCATTTCCCTCAGTGAGCGGCAGGGCGATTTTGGATTGCAGATTGCAGATTGCGTTCAGTCGAAAATCCAAAATCGGCAATCGAAAATCGGCAATCTCACGCTGACGCGATACCGCTCGCCGAAATCATAAACTGCGGCCGGCACACCGCGTGTGCCAACTACCGCAAGGCCCCACGTCGCAACTCGAGGTTTTTTCACAAACACTGCGAGCACCGTCAATTTCTCCCTGAGGGGCTGAACAGCGGACAGTGCCTGCAGGATGTTTATCCGACGGCGATGTGGGTGGTAGCAGTAATAAAACAAGGGGCCTATACTCATTGGCCCACCGGGCGTTTTCAACTTTTATCTTAACGCCTTGGGTATCTTGCTAGGTAGGATCCTTACGGGATGGTAGATTCTTGCGACTCAAAACCGCGAATCCGCCGTATTTCCTCAGAATTTGATGGTACGACCGAGGCTTTCTCAATGGTGCTTCTCGACGAAATTCGTGACTGGCTTGGGAATGTCGTGGTCGGCTGTTGGCCGCGGAGATCTTTGCGACCCCGTCCTGGCGTCGTGGAGCCGCTGGAAGTCCGGGCTCTTTTGGCCACGTTCACCGTCAGCAATCTTAACGATGCGGGCGATGGGAGTTTGCGTAAGGCCATTTCTGACGCGAATGGCAGCAGCGGAGCCGACGCGATTGAGTTTATGGCGGGAATCAGAGGAACGATGACCCTGACTTCAGGCCAGATGACGATCTCTGACAGTTTGACCATCACAGGGCCTGGAGTCGACAGTCTCACGATCAGCGCCAACAACACGGGCAATCGGATTCTGCTGATTGACAATGCCAATGCCAGTTTGATCAATGTCAGCATCAGCGCAGTCACGATTCGGGACGCTGGCGATGGAGGAGCCACCATTATCAACGGCGGAGCCATTAGCAATGCTGAAAACCTGACACTGACGAATGTGGACTTTGTTTCCAATTATTCGGGCGTGTCTGGACACTCAGGAGCATTGGCTCATTCCAATGGAGCGTTGCTTATTACGAGTTGCCGATTTACGGACAACAACGCTGGACTCGGCGGCGGCGGTGCGATTGGGATCTTCAGCGGCACGGCGACGATCACGGGCAGCACTCTATCAAATAATTCGACAACGAACGCTGGTGGGGCGATCCGAGTCACCGGCGGTACAGTGGAGATTTTGCAAAGCACCATTTCCGGAAACACAGCCGTCAGCGGCGGGGGCGGAATCGTCAATGAGAGTACCGCAGGGGTGCTGGTTCAAAACTCCACGATCTCGGGAAACAGTGCGGGACTTTCAGGCGGTGGTGTCTTTAATGGTGGTCCGCTCACGATCCGCAACTCCACCATTACTAGCAATACCAATGATCATAGCGGCGGTGTTTACAGTCAAAACATCACGCCTCAGCAACTGATCATTCGGAATAGTATCATCGCGGGCAACAAACAAACCAACGGAACACCGACCGACTTGCGTGGTACAACACCAACCATTTCCAACAGTCTCGTTGGCGTCAACACAGATACAAGCCTGCAGGCCTCCGCGACGCCGGACACCAACGGCAACTTTATCGGCAGCAGCACGGCGATCAATCCGCAACTCGGACCACTCGCATACAATGGTGGCCCGACGCAGACGCATGCGTTGCTGACCGGCAGCCCGGCCATCAATCGCGGAAATAATTCGTTGCTGAACGGACTGACGACGGACCAGCGTGGCAATCCGGTGGCTCGGATTGCAAACTCGACAGTGGATATGGGAGCGTATGAACTCTTTACGATTTCCACTCCGCTTGTCGTAAGCACGACTACCGATGAGCTGGACGGCAATATCAGTTCCGGAGACTTATCGCTGCGTGAAGCAATTGTGCTGGCGAACAGCAGTCCGGGAGTGAATTCGATCACCTTCGCCGCGTCCACGAACAATGTGGAATTCGACCTGACACTGGGACAAATGGAGATCAGTGAAACCGTCACGATCACTGGCAATGGGTCATCGACCACCAGCATCGACGCGCAGCAAAAATCACGCATTTTTACTGTCAGCTCTGGCGATGTGACACTCAATAACCTCACGCTAAAGAATGGGCGAGTGGCGAATGGGCCCGGTGGAGCCATCCTGTCCATTTCCACCGGCACTCTGACAATCAGCCAATCCACTTTGGCTGATAATTCGGCGACCGGCTACGGACATGGCGGCGGTGCAATCATGACTTTAACCGGTGCCGTCACGATCAATCACAGCACTTTGTCAGGGAATTCGACAGGCGGCGTCACCGCCGAGGGCGGTGCGATCAAGTCCGAGTCCGGGGCCGTAACGATTTCAAACAGCACGCTGTCGGAAAATCGGACCACTAACACCGATTCGAATGGCGGGGCCGTCTACGCGAATTCTGGATCAATCACGATCAGCCAGAGCACGCTGTCGGGCAACTTCACGGCACAGACCCTCGCGCATGGTGGGGCGGTCTTCGGGTACACCGGGAACATTGTCATCAGTCAGAGCACGTTGACGCAGAATACAGCCACGAATGCCAAAGGCGGAGCCATTTGCAGCTCTTCATCACCGTTGACGATTCGCAACAGCATCGTGGCCGGGAATACGGATGCCGGAACAGCAGCCGATGTTCGAAAGTCTCCCGATGGAGGTGATGCGTTCACGGTCACGAACAGTCTGATCGGCCGCAACAATGGCACGGGATTGACTCCGACGTCAGGCAGCACTCCTGACGCTAATGGCAACTTCATCGGCGGAAATAATGCTGGTGCTGCGATCAATCCGCAACTTGGACCAATCGCATTCAACGGTGGCCCGACGCAGACGCATGCGTTGCTGACCGGCAGCCCGGCCATTAATCGCGGAAATAATACGCTGCTGAACGGGCTCACCACCGACCAGCGTGGGACCCCGGTAGCTCGGATAACCGACACGACGGTGGATATGGGAGCCTACGAACTGTTCACGTTAGCCAATCCGATTGTTGTCAGCACGACCACGGATGAGCTGGATGGCAACATCAGTTCCGGCAGGCTGTCTCTGCGTGAAGCGATCGTACTGGCGAACAGCAGTCCGGGAATGAATACAATCACCTTTGCTGCGTCTACGAACAATACGGAATTCGACCTGACTCTGGGACAAATGGAGATCAGTGAAACTGTCACGATCAACGGCAATGGGTCATCGACCACCATCATCGACGCGCAGCAGAACTCGCGAATCTTCGACATCACTGGCACAGCGGCCGTCACTCTGGCGAGTCTGATGCTGAAGAATGGGCGAACCACCGGCAATAATGCGGATTTCACAGACACGACCTTTAGTGGGGCAGCTGTGCGTTCGTTATCGTCGGGTACGCTAACAATTAGCCAAAGCATCGTCTCGGGAAACAGCACGACGGGAAACAATGCCAATGGCGGCGGGATTTTTGCTTATTCTGGCGCGGTGACGCTGACCAACAGCACCGTCTCAGGAAACAGCACGGCAGGTCGCAACGCCCGCGGCGGCGGGATTTTTGCTTATTCTGGCGCGGTGACGCTGAGCGGCAGCACCGTCTCGGGGAACAGCACGGCGGGAGACTATGCTTATGGCGGCGGGATTTTTGCCTACTCTGGCGCGATGACGCTGACCAACAGCAACGTCTCGGGAAACAGCACGGCGGGAGACAAGGCCTATGGCGGCGGGATTTATGCAAGGTCTGGGGCGGTGACGCTGACCAGCAGCACCGTCTCGGGAAACACCACGGCGGAAAGTTCTGCCGACGGCGGCGGGATTTTTACGAATTCTGGCGGGGTGACGCTGATCAACAGCACCGCCTCAGGAAACAGCACGGCGGGAAGCTCGGCCGACGGCGGCGGGATTTTTGCGAATTCTGGCGCGGTGACGC
>CANHVD010000517.1 GCA_947463775.1 Planctomycetaceae bacterium
CACGCTTAGTGCAAACGTCACCAGAGTCGGCGAAAGTCGATCGGGCATCGGCGCGGGGTTCACACAGAAATCCGACATCGCTTCCAGCAGACGATGAAAGCCCCGTTCACCAGCCTGCGGCGCAACTCGCTGCGGACCTCGTTCATCAAACAGAACCGCGCCCACCGGATCGCCCACAGAAATCGCCGTCCGAGCCACACTGGCGCCGACGTAGGTCAGCTGATCCAGCAATCGCAGGCCAAACCCGCCAACTCGTGTGCCGATCGATCCGTCCAGAAACAACTGTACCCGCACGGGAACTTCTGACTCGTATTGTCGAGTCATCAGTTTGTCTCGACGAGCCGACACCTTCCAAGCGATGGATTTGGGCGGATCTCCGTCAACGTATTCTCGCAGTTCCAGCAGTTCCGATCCCATTCCGGATCGTTGCAGGCGATGAATCCCATGCTGTGGCAGCGAATTGATCCGCTTCACCAACGGCTGCGTCTCGCCCACATCGGCATAAGCCGGGAGCACTCGAAAAACCTGCACCAACGGGATGAAACGTTCGAGACGAAAAAAGCCCTGAGCATCCTGCAATACGATACGAAAACCGGGCAACCGCAAACGGCCGGCCCCACGCACGCGAGCTGTGTAGGAAAACTCAAAGGCGTCAAATCGAGCCTTCACATTCACTTCGTTGCCGTTGTCCGCGACGTCCATGTTCTCAGGCACAACATCACGAATCATCAACGCCGGACCAATGGTTCCTCGCGATGATTTGACTTCGATGGAAACTGTCACCAACCGACCGGCCCATAGTAGTCCAGTGGGTTCATCACGTCCGTTTACACGACGAATAAACTGCAACTGAGGAAGCTCAACCCAGACTCGCCACGTAAAGATCAGCCATTCGATCAGCAACCAGAGCAGAATCGAAAACGACAGTAGCGCGAGACCGGTCTGACCTCGCAAAATGCCAAGGAACAGCCCAGCGATCGACGGCAAAGCCAGCCATCGCGCGATCACGGTCATCGACGACGTTCCTGAAGAACGGGAACAGTTCGGATCAACTGCTGAACGACGGATTCGATCGTGCGACCATCCATTTCAGCCTCGGGTCTCATAATTAAACGATGGCAAAGCACCGGATTGCAAACGGCCTGGATGTCTTCGTGAGTCAGGTAATTTCGGCCTGACAAAAGAGCGTGTGAACGTCCGGCTTTCATCAGATTAATGGCGGCTCGCGGACTACCTCCCAAGACCAGATCCGGATGCTGCCGACTCTGCCGCACCAGATCGACGATGTATTCCTGGAGCTCACGTGATCCATAGACCGTATCAAGCTGTCGCTGAATCGCCACGATCTCGTCCGCGTTTGTCACCGGCTCAGGCTTTGGAATGGTTCGACTGTGCAATTCCAGCATGTCGACTTCCTGATTGCGTTCCGGATAACCCACATGAATGCGGAACAGAAATCGGTCCAGCTGAGCTTCCGGCAGTCGATACACGCCTTCCTGTTCGATTGGGTTCTGAGTCGCCAGGACCATAAACGGCTCCGGAAGCGGCAGTGTCTTTCCTTCGATGGTAACTTGACGTTCCTGCATTGCTTCGAGGAGCGACGATTGAGTTCTCGCGGGCGCTCGATTCAATTCGTCTGCCAGAAGCAACTGGCAGAAGACCGGACCTTTGCGAAGCACGAAGTTGCTGGTTTGACGATCCAGGACCTGCGTTCCAGTGACGTCGGACGGTAGCAGATCCGGAGTAAACTGCACTCGTTCGTAATGGATTCCAAGCACCGACGAAAATGTGCGACACACGGTCGTCTTGGCCGTCCCGGGAACTCCTTCGAGAAGAACATGTCCGCCGGCGATCAGTGCCATCAGCAACTGATCGGTGACATGGTTCATTCCGACAACGACCTGTTCAACAGCCTGCAATGTCCGCTGACGCAGCTCATGCACGCGCTGAGCAAGCTGGTTGGAATTTGTCACAGTCACAGAGAAATCCACTCCGATTAGCAGCCCATGATTCCCGTTCGGCGATGAAGTCTAGCGTCGATCGTTCTGAAATGTGAGTCTCGGGGGCAGCCCCCCTTGAGGCACAATCATTGGTAAGCCATGCCTGCCGGGCAGGACTTCGCAGCTCGCCGTGACTTGTGTGCATGGCGACCAACGTACTGAGCCCATATCCTGCATCGAATTGCATGCGGGGTTCGCCTTGCAGCGAAAGTCCTTTCCGGCAGAAATGAACTACCTCAAAAAGACATCCACGACGACGAACCCCACCAGCAGTTCGAACGTGAGCCCAGCCCGCCCCCACATCAAAATACGCAGATTAAGAAAAACAGGGCAACCTGTGAGACAAGGCGAGAAGAGGCAAAGCAATTGCCTCCGTGAGGCATGATGTTCCAGAAGTTCCCTTCAGTGAAAGAACTGAAGCCAAACTGAAAATCACGGCTCCGAAATCCCCGAAATCGCCGAGATTATGACGGTTAGGAAGGCCAGGGTAAGCAGGGCTATTTGTAGGCCCGTTTTTGGACCCTTAAATTCTGCCCAGACTGTCTCTCCTAAAGCCTGAAAACCCTGCGATATCGGCTGTTGGAGGCCCCAAAATTAGAGGACGTTGACACCCTCCGGAGCGCCTTGTAGAGTCGTGGGAGTTCGTTTTTTCGCAGCCCGGAATTTTTCCTCAACGGCGGGTCTGACAGTTGGCCAGAAGTACTCATGCCAGTGACCGTTCGCGGTGCTGTGTCTGGAAGACTCTGACCGTCTCAGTCTGCTTTGGGGCATGTTCGGTTGTCCTGGTGCCATTCCTGGCGTTTTCCCTCCTGACAGGTCTTCGAAGCCTGCGGGCGGATGAACGTCGGAACTGGATGGTGCCAGGAAGGGTAGTCCTGGGACTTTCAAAAGATCGGAATGGAGCCGGTCAACCAGAAACGTCTTCCGCGTCAAACCAGAATCGCTGGATAGCGGATGTTGCTGAATCGGACTGGGAGTATGTGGTACTGCATCATTCAGCCAGTGAATCGGGAAGTGTTCAATCGATTCACGAGGAACATCGTCGTCGTAAAGATGCGATGGGAAACGCCTGGCTGGGAATTGGTTACCACTTTGTGATCGGAAATGGACAGGGAATGAAAGACGGGGCTGTGGAGCCCACTTTTCGCTGGGAAGAACAGCTCCACGGAGCTCATTCCGGTGACGCCCTGTTTAATGCTCGTGGAATTGGTATTTGCCTGATCGGGAATTTCGAGAAGACTCCACCGTCGAAGGCTCAGCTGGCTGCCGTCAGGGAGCTGGTGAAAACTTTGGCAGGTCGGCATCAGATCGTTCGGGAAAAGATTATTGGACATGCTTCGGTGAAGGCCACGGCTTGTCCCGGGAAACACTTTCCTCTGCAAGATGTCAGAGCAGTGGTTCCCTGAGAGTTCAGAGCTTTATAGATCATTGATTTGAGATCTTAAGTTTGAAATTTGAGATCTTGAACAAGTGCAATAAGAAGACGTTGGGGCAAGGACTGCTCTCGACCGTGATTTTGGCGTTCTCCTCAACACACAATGTTCTTCATGGAAGTTATCTCAATGTTTAATCGTGTTCGAAGCCTGTCGTTCTCATCCGGTGAGCTGGACTCTCTGATCCCGGATATGGACGTCGAAATGCTGCCAACGGAACTTCGCGAACTGTATCAGTCGTGGAGCCAGTCCCCCGATTCACTCGCGAAGTTCTCCAACAGCGTTTCCGAATCGGACTGGCCGGTTTCGATTTACGTTCCTGAGCGATACGAGGAACGATATGCGTATCCTCTGGTGATCTGGTTCCACAGCGATGCGAACGACGAAGATCAGCTCGAACAGTTCATGGGAGCTGTCAGCTCACAGAACTACATCGGCCTCGCGCTTCGTGGCAACACGGAACACAAGTCGGCGGGCGGTTACTGCTGGGATCCGTCATCTCTGCTGTTCGGATCTGTCCCGCTGCAGGATCTGCTCTACGTAACAACTTGCCGTCTGCGTCGAGCCTTCCACATTCACAGCGAGCGAATCTTTGTAGCCGGTTCCGGCCACGGAGCTGATGTTGCTCTGCAGACCATGATTCAGCGTCCGGACTGGTTTGCGGGTGCGATTCTGCTCGATCCGGCTTGTAAGTCAGACAGCCTGAAGTCTGATCGTCTGACAGGACTTCGCGGCAAGCCGATGATGATGTCCGTGTCTCGCAGTTGTTCTCACGAATGCATGGGTCGCAGCGTGGAATCTGTTCGTTTGCTGCGTTCGGCCGGGGCCAGTGTCGATGTGGAAGTGACTGAACTTCCTGTCGACCCAACCAGCAACGAAGCTCGCATGATCGACCATTGGATCATGGGCTGCATCAATCGCGAAGCTCTCGTCTAGAGGTACTCTTCCAGCGAGGGAGTGGTACAAAGCGAAGCTCGAACAGAGTCGGGCGAAGTCCTGCTTGGATGACGTTTGCAAGAGTGTTGAGTGACGCTTGAACAAACCAACGCCGATTGAACAGGAGGTAACAGAGTAAACAGAGGGAATCGCAAATATTGCTTTTCTCCGCTTGCTCTTTTCCCTCGTGTTAAACCTCGTTCCCACTCTTTTTGAGTGTCGCTAGATTCGTGAGCTGGCCCGCGGCCCAGCACTTGAACAGGGCAAGGAATTGAACAGAAGGATGCAGAGTAAATAGAGGGAATTGCAAATATTGCTTTTCTCTGCTTCCTCTGCTCCCTCCTGTTAAACCTCGTTCCCACAGTTTTAAGTGTCGCTAGATTCGTTAGCTAGCCCGCGGCCCAGCACTTGAACAGGGCAAGGAATTGAACAGAAGGATGCAGAGTAAACAGAGGGAATCG
>CANHVD010000518.1 GCA_947463775.1 Planctomycetaceae bacterium
CCAGTGAAGTCTTCAGCAGGTCCTGAACACGGCCACTGTCGAGGTGGAATCCTCGCGACCTGTGCCTGTGGGGGCCATTTAGCATCAGTCCTTTAATTGCCCGGGGATTGGTCGAGTAACGCACAATCAGTTTGGCTGCGATTACTGAGGCTCACTTGTCACATCGGCCGCGGATGTTGTTTCCAGCTCAGCCATTTCAATGATGGTGTCCTGTTGCGCTCGTTTGAGTCGGAGCCATAAGCGACGGGCCACTTGGCATGCCAGCTCCCGCGTCGTCGTGGTGCCAATTGCGTTCCGGAAGTAGCGGCCTCAGCAAAGGCTCCGTCACTCAGGCACTGCGCCCGCGATGATGCTTTCGCTTGAGGCCCAAAATCGGGGCAACCCAGCGAATCTTGACTGCTGAATTCACGCAGGGACAAAATCCCGGCTCATCACTTGGCGAACGCGGATTCTGTGGTAGTATCCGAGTGTTGGGTTTTATCCCAACACTCGATTGGTAAGAAGAACTACAGGATTCGGAGGACTGCCATGTTGGTGCTAAGACGTCGAAAAGGCGAACAGATTATTATCAACGAAGAGATTCGCATCTACGTGGCTCAGGCGTCAGAGGGCAGTTGCACTCTATCGATCGAGGCGCCGAGTTCCTTTGTGATTCGCCGGGGTGAACTACCGCCGTTTGAAAAGCGAGTTCCTCGAGGAATTTCTTCTTCAATACAGGCCACCAAATGAATACTCATGTCGGACAATTAATCCGAGAAGCCCGCATCGCTCGCGGGATTTCTCTCCGTGCATTAGCGGGGCAGGTAGGAATTCACTTTAGTCACTTGTCGAAGATCGAAAACGGCAAAGATCAGATCGGCCGTGATTCGCTGCTTCGAGTGGCGGAAGAATTGGCAGTAGATCCGGATTTATTGTTAGGTGAAGCTGGGCATCAGGCCGTTCCATTTCGTGTATTGGGAGACATTGCGGCCGGTAAGCCCATTGAAGCGATCGAAGATGTCGAAACGTTTGATCTGACTCGACTCTTCGACCCTCACCAGCATTTTCTATTGCGGGTCAAAGGCCATTCGATGATTCTCGATGGAATCAGCGACGGAGATCTCGCCATCATCCGGCATGCCAACACTGCAAAAAACGGTGACACGGTCGTCGCCATCGTGAATAGCGGTGAAGCAACGCTTAAGCGATTCCGCCGGACGAAAGACGTCGTTGTTTTGACGCCGGCCAACGACCAAATGACCGCCACCACGTGGCCTGCTGCTCAGGTTGAAATCCGAGGCATCTACGTGGGACTCGTGCGAACTCATCGGTGACGTGGTGTCTAATAGGCACTGACAAAACCGGGGTAGGCACCTTTGTTGTTCGCTGTTCTGAATGATTCCGGCATCTCTGTGGGAGCCAGTCGAGGTTCTGTTCGGCGTTCTCGGAGAAACCATGTGCCGCAGAGTGCAAAGTCGGTCTGTTGAATTCATCGCTTACCGGCCAGACGCAGGCGTCGTTGCACGGTTTCGCCGCGGCCGGCGGATCGGCGATAATCATGGAGCGGTCAGCAGAATCTAGTTTCGGTCTTCGGTTTCCACTGATGCAAGCTGGGCATTGAACCAGTCGTGAGCGGATCGCCAGAGATGTGTGCCCAGGGAACCGCGAGGTAAACCCAACGCGGCAGTGCCACGTTCGCCGCAGCGAAATGCCGTCGCCTGTTCGTCAGGCAGTTCCACGATCGCCGTGAAACGATGTTCGGTCAGTCGCAAACGATCTTTGCTGCTGGAGGATTCTCTTTCGTCCATCTGTGAAACATTCAACGCACCTCCATTCGCAGCAGCCAACGCGGGATGAGGAATCGACCGGCTGGCTCGCGGGTTGACTCTCACCAGCGTGGCCCTTACAGCTTCATGAGTCCCAATGCGAACTTTCACAGACTGACCGACGAGGCCCGTTGCAACTGCCAGATCGCGTTGACCGATCGACAATTTTAACTCTTTATCTTCCTCAAGGCCGATCGTCATCAGTTCCATCCCTGCGCTGGCGAATGTCCCCAACAGATTGTGCAACTCTCGACTGATAATCTGCCCGGACCGTCCGGCTCGAATTTCAAGTCCATCCGTCTGTTTCTGGCATTCATGAAGTTGACGCAGCAGGGATTCGCGTGTCCCCTGAAAGACGTTCAGTGCGCCGGAGTTATGTTCGCCGGACGCGGTTTGAACTCGCAGATCCTGCTGTGCCAATTGTTTCTGGAGGTCCAGCCGTTTTGTCGTCACGTCTTCGTTTCGCAGGGTCAGCAGCAAGTCTCCGGCGTGGACATGCTGGCCATTGTTGACGTGAATCGATTGAATGAAACCGGGAGTCTCCGCGCGAACGACTTCTCCGTTCGTGAAGTCGACAACTCCTGGAGCCGTCGTCATCACCGGCGATGGCAAGCCGAACAAAGCGGCCAGAAGAACTCCGATCAATCCGCTGCTGACGAGTGACGCGCGGAACAATCGTTCGGGATGTTGAACTCGCAGATGATTGAGCGTTCTGAGAAATCCCCACAAAGGGCGGACAAACCATAAGCAAACGCCAAGTGCGGCCAGCGCCAGCCCCGCACCGTGGAACAGCACCGACGCCATGATGAGCAGAGAAAACGTAACCAGAAGTCTCCAGATCATGGATACTGCACCGTAAGCCATCAGAATCCAGCGTTGCTGACCAATGACCGTGGGCCGACTGCCACTGTCCCCAAAGAAGATTCGCCGAGCCAGCTCCGTGATCACGTTATTCGCCTGACTACTCAGGTTCGGGATCTGCAGCAAATCGGACAGGACATAGTATCCATCAAATTTCATCAGCGGGTTGAGATTGAACAGCAATGTCGAAACGCTGGCCATGATAATCGTGTTCTGCAACACGTGTCGAAACAAAACAGAATCGCACCACTTCCACGCCAGAATCGACAGCGAGGCAATGATCAGTTCGACATACACACCCGCCAGAGCCGTATGAATGCGCTGCCAGCGGGAGCGAAAAGACCAGCACGACGATGCGTCAACATAGGCGAGTGGTGCAAGAAAGGCGATGATCACTCCGGTTTCACGAATGTTGCCGCCATAACGATGGCAAACGAGGGCATGTCCCAACTCATGAAAGAACTTGAGCGCAATCCAGGCGATCAATAGCCAGAACCAGTTCTGCTGCGAGATCACGTTAGCGGAACTGGCCGTGAATCGATCCCAATTGGCCGACAACGTCAAGCCCGCGATGACCATCAGCATCATCGCGAGGATGGTCGCTGGTCCGGAGAAAATCCAGCCGCATGCCGGCTGCAGGGTTCGCAGTAAAGAGTCTGGCCGCCCGAGAGGAATCTTTTGCCAGAGCGGATTCAGTTTTTTCCAGAACGGCTTGTGGCTATTCGGTGCTTTGACCGTTGTCGATGCACCGGAGGAAGTTGTGTCACTGTCAGCGAATGCTCCCAGGCCATTTTCCAGCAACCATGAATAGATGGAAATGGCCTGAGTCTGCCCGAGGGCTTTCTCTTTTAGCTGCTGCGAAGCAATCGCCAGAGCTTCAGCGAAGCTTGTGCGGCCATCAAGCAGCGAAACAAACACGTATTCCGCATAGCCGATTCGGAAGTATTCCGACGTCGTTTTGACTTCGAGGTGATAGAACGTTTCGCCGTTGTAGTTTTGCGGTACGAACAGCAAATCGTCGCGAAGTTTCAGACGAGTTCTGCTCAGCTCAACGGTGGAAATGTCGGGCATGCCCATCATGTTACCACCCCAGCCAGCCCAGCAGCCATGCCGCTGGCTTGTGGAACAGGTTCCAGCCCAAAGCGTGGCGGCGAGTATTCACGTGGGCCGATCCTCGCATTCCGGGACGAAGCAGCGATGTGTGATTGGGAATGTCAGCTTCCGCGATAAAGATGTTCTTTCCATCCCGAATCTCTGCGCGAGGATGCACGGATCGAATCAGAGCGGTGATAGAATCTTCCGGCGCGGCTTCCAGCTGAATATCGACTGTCATGCCAATCTCAACATGCCGAATGTCTTCTTCGGGAATGCAAAGTTCAACGACCATCGCGTCCAGCGGAGCGATCTCAAACAATGTCTTGCCCATTTCGAGCGGAACGCCTTCGGCTTCTCGATGGTCACCGCTAACAACGACGCCATCAGCCGGGCTGCGAATTTCGAGTGACTCATTGCGATGCTGCAGCAGTGCGGCTCGTTGTTCGAGTCTTTGCATTTCATGTCCGGAGATCGCGGCGTTCCCGAATTCTTTTTTGCTGAGCTGAGTGTTTCGCTCTTTCGTCGCTTTGTTGAGATTCGCCTGAACTTCAGCCAGTTCCCAGCGGATTTCTCGTCCATCCATCTGAGCCAGGAGTTGGTCTTTCGTTACGATGTCTCCCGGTTCAACGAGGCACTGTTCCAGCGGACCGTCAAACGGGGCTGCGACATAACGCCGTTCGACCGGCTGCAGTTCCAGTTCGCAGCGAATGCGATAGATCATCGGCAACATCAGCACCATGGCGATGGCCCCGGACAACCAGGCCGCCATTTGCAGTCGTGATGTGGTGAGCACACCGCGAGCGCCACGGATCAGCGATAACCAGCGACTCTCAGCCACTTTCTGAAGTACGCCAAGGCAACCAGCCAAAGCACCGGCCCCGGCACGGAGAAAGCGTTCGGCTTCACGAATGCGATCCGTTATCGCGGCGTCGTTAGTGCTTAACGGCAATGTCACGAGGATGCAGCCCATCGCATCGCCGGATTCGGTTTGAATCGGCATGCTGACGAGACTGTCGCCATAGCCAGACTCCGCTAGTTGCTGATGTGACAACAGGGCGTGGC
>CANHVD010000519.1 GCA_947463775.1 Planctomycetaceae bacterium
CTCTGATCAATATGCCGGAGTGAAGGCTGTTGAGGGTTTGGGCACGCCTGCGATGGAGAAACTGGAATGATCATTCAAAAGCAGTACAAGTTCTACGCCGCGCATCGCAACGAAACGCTTCAGGACAAATGCCGGAATCTGCATGGGCATCGGTATGGTCTCAAGTGCTTTTTTGAAGTCGAACGAGATGGAGACATCAGTACTCTCTTCGGCGACTTTGATGCGCAGATCGAACCGTGGTTAAAGCAACATTACGATCACGCGATGCTGATCAATGTGCATGACACGTTGTTTGAATCGCTGCAGCAACACATGCTCCGGACCGGGGAAGACTTGCGGCTCAAGGTCATGGAACGGCCAACCAGTGTAGAGAATCTCTGCCATCTGTTGTTCAGCGAGATTACTCAAATGGGGTTTCGCCTGTCTCACATTGAAGTGCAGGAAACAGACACTTCGACTGTGTCATACTGTCGTGAAGACTGGATTCGCGACAACCGGACGCTGACACGCACGACCCCAATGAGAATGCCAGAAATTGCCAGCAGCATTTGATGATCATTGCGGTGGCTGCGAACCATGTTTTGATCACACGGGCAGTTGAAATGCCGACCAGTCTTTAAGGTGTCAACTTGCGAATGGCAGCCACGCCGGTTGAAGTGGTATAGATTTCGTAGCCGCCAGCATTCACAACGGCAACAGACGCGCCGCTGGAAAGTCGGAGTGTAACTGGCAGAGTTGTGCCGGTTAGAGTCACCCATCTTGTTTGATAACTGGCTAATGTGTTGGCGGATGTCAAAGAAAATGAGCCGAGGTTGCTGGTGCCAACAAGTAACGTGATTGATTGATTCGAAGTCCTGTTATTCGTGAGTGAGAACTTCGTCTGCCCGGTTCGATTGATCCTCGTCTTTGGGCGGTAGATCCTGAGGTAACCCGAAACGAGCTTGGTCAGATCAATGGAGTCCTTCCTTAAAGTCCTGATCCCATTGAAGTTTTGCTGATACACAAATGTTGCACTTCCCGCTGTGTTCACTGTTGCAACTACAGACGTGTGCTGACCGGATGTAGCAGTGGAGGTTGGGTAAACGAACTTTGTGTTCCTGTACTGCATAATGTCACCGGGCAATAGTTTTGATGCCGGGTTTGAATCGGTCCATTTGCCATTCACGATGGAGATGCTCTTCACGAGCGTGCCCCAGACGTAATCGCCTGCGGCTGGAGAATCTGCTCCGAGGTCCGTATTTGTGAACTCCGCCCCCGATGATCGCAATGCCTCGCTGGCAGCATGAGCACACTCCCCGCCGCCGATTCGAACGCCAACTTTTCCCGCAAGGAACGTGGCGACTTTGGAATTCAGTGTTTGACCGTGACAGGTGGGAGAGAAACTCGCGACAGTCAGCAGAATTGCGATCAATGACAGACGCATTTGGACTGGCTCATTCTTGTAAATTGCGACGATTGGCTCTTCGGAACAGATTGCTGCGGTCCCTGACCGTTTGAGAATCCGACACTATAGCCTTAAGGGATAAGAGTTGTCGATGGCAACAGGGTCTGCAATTCTCCAGTTGTTCTTCTGTACCAGTACATAGAGGCGGCAATGGATACCAGTAGAGTTGCTGGTGATTCCTGCTCCCCTTATCCTGAAACTCATAGCGATCTGAACTCATAGGAGTTCAAGCTTGGCGTTCTGCAAGGTTTATCCCGCCCACAGTTCAGAAAGCCCTTCGCCAGCCGGAACTAACAATGGGAACTGTTTGCTGAACGGATGCTCTGCGATTCCCGCGAGGCGGCGCAGGGCGTCATGAATATGTTCGGGGCGGATACGAACACCGGTCTGATCGTTGGTTGTCAGTGTCTTTGCGTCAACTGGCGTCAACTGCTGCTTTTCGTCAGTGGCGCCAATGACTCGATTACCGCCAATTCCGGGTCCCAGAAACATGATCGAATTGATCGACCAGTGATCTTTTCCGTTTCCGTTGTTGTACGTCGGTGTACGCCCCATTTCGCTCTGCATCACTACGACAAGTTTTTCTCTGATCTGCAACTCTTCGGCCCGTTTCAGAACATAGTCGATGCCATCCAGGAATTCCGGAATCAATTTCATCTGGTCGATGTCATTGTTGTTATGACTGTCGAATTGTCCGATCGAAAGATTGGCCGAGATGCATACGCCCGCCTTGAATGAAGCCAGAGCAATATCGGCCTGCTGAGCCAGTCTCTCTTTGGCCTGTTGCTTCGGAATGAACGGGACAACGCGCTGTAATGCCATTGAGTTCACCTGCGCCGAGTACAGCATGCTTTGACTTCGTTCAACTCGCGGAAGCCGCACGGAGGAGACTCGTGCATCGAATTGTTCCTGAAGAGCCTTCTCAATCCGGTCTGAAACAAATGGATCGTGATACGGGGCTCGTTCGTTCCCTTCCACAAAGTCGGCTTTTGCCAGCAGGTTTAAAGACTGCAGATAAGGCACGCGCGACATCGGCACCAGGTTTCCCGTGGCCGAGTAATTGCCGAACGTCAGGAATGCGAGCGGCGCGTCGGCTCCATGGCAAGCGGCCACCAGCGCGGGGAAGGTGGGGAAGTTTGTGCTGTCAAGTTTTCCCGTTGCCATGTAACGCGCGCACGGTGTGTGATTGTTGACAGACAAATCCAGTCCGTTCAATGTGCGAAGCTCCTTGCCATACTTCGTGAAGAAGTCTTCGTTGCTCATCCCCTTTTCGATGTGCTTTGCCGTTGGAGCAAATCGATGGGCACCCTCTGTGAGAATGTCGCCCTGTTGAAACAGACGATTGATCCCATCAACTCCCTTGGGATCCATCAGATAGGTGGTGTCCCAGCCACCGGAAGCATTAAAGACGACGTAATAGGGTCCCGGATAGCCAGCGGCTTCGGTCTTCTTCAGCTCATCCGCGCGAAGCAGGGAATCAATACCGACCGGTGCCGCAAGGCCAAGCCCGGCAGCTTTGCAAAGATGCAGAAAGTTTCGGCGGAGCATGGAAATTCATCCAATCAGGGTTCAGACCGAATAAGGTTTGCGGTGGCCTATAGTTCCGCATTTGCAGCAGACATAGGATCGAGATGCAGAGTGCGATTTCGGAAGTCCAGGGAGATCCACCCGGACATTTCATCGGGCGGCAGAATCGTGTCCCATCGGATCAGTTCGGCCGAATCCCATCGCTCCGGAAGAAGCAGTTTGAACTTCCATTCTTTCTGCTCCGATCCACGGCAGATAAATGTGCGTCCGCCAATGAGTGGTTCTGCATTCGCTGTTTCGTAGCGTTCGGCGATGAAACCGTCGCACCAAAGACACTGAATTTGTGGATTGTCCATAAGACGAAGCTCATGGCTCACGCGATATTCCAAAGCGTCCCAGAATTCTTCCTCAGTCATGATCCCCTCGTCGAGAAAAGCAGAAGCACGCAAGCCGCGCCAGAATCACTCGTACAAAAAATTGTGTTGCCGCAACAGATAGGTCACAACCCCTCGCCAAGCGCGAATGGTGTAGAGGGGGTCCTCGGTGCGAAACTCTTCGCGACCGCCACAAAAATAGGTTTCGCGGGGTTCGAATCGGCCCTGGGCGTTTGCATCGGCAATGATGCCCGTGAAAAGTTGAAAAGTCCTTTCGATCTCTGGATCCTCGGCAACAAGGTCCTGTCCGAGCAGACGTTGATGAAGCGAGACAATCGTCTGGCGAATTCGCTGATTCGACATGTCATCACCAGGCACGACACTCGGTTCAATCGATGAGAACAAAAGTCGCTCGGCGGTTTCTCGCCGAAAGTCGCGAGCCACGTGATGACAGGCAACATCGTTGGCAAGGATTCTCTGAATCGCTCCCATCGCGCCGCTGGGATCCGCGTTGCGTTCGGTGATGGAGATCGAGTCGATGCCGCCGTACAGAATCTTTGTTTCTCCGTCGAGTCGCCCCCATTCTTTGCCGAAGATCGCCTTGAGCTTTCGCTCCAGTTGTTCGGGACTGAGCAATCTCACGATGCCGATGTCATCCAGTTCGGCCGTTCGATCAGGGTTCATCGCGACGGCTTGTAACCCGTCGACTCGATAGAAATCTGATGCAATTAGGCTGCGAAAAGCTGTCTTCAGATTGAAGCCGCTGTCTGCAAACTCGCGAGCTGTTGATTCAATCTGCTTTCGTTGAGCCAGGTACGCTCGACGACGAGCGGCGAAGTGCGGATCATCGATATCATCGGGTGGTTGAAGCGCTTTTCGTCCGAACAGGATGTAATAAACGTGTTCGACCATCGCGATCGCAAAACGCGGATCTTTCACCGTGCGTTCAGCCAGCCATTGGGGTGCTCGCCAGCGTTCGGATGGTGGCATGTCTTCGCCTTCGAAGCCTGCCTGGAACATATCCTTGTACCAGCCATCCTTGCGAGGAATCACGTGGCCTTCAAAATCGAAGTCCTGAAAAATGCTCGACACGGGATCGATGGTGCGATGGCACACGACACAGTCAGGAGCCTGCATCGTGGGGATTTCGTACTTCGCTGCCACGGCTGACGCATCCGTCGAACGCGGCGCGAGCTGCATGATGTCGATGCCCAGGAAGTGTTGATAGAACATGCGAGCACGCAGGCGATTGCGATTCGTTTCCGTGGACGGATATCGTCGCAGGTAATGAAACATGCTGAGAAATCCGGCGTGCGGATAAAGCCCGGTTGCCGATTCCTGAGTCTTCCCGTCACGCCCCGTCAGTGCCGGGAGCTTTGCGGGGATGAATTCGAATGGGTCTTCGGGATTCTTAAACTGGTCCTTGATGTTTTCGAAGATCCCATAGCCGCGCGCCGAATGCGGTGAGAC
>CANHVD010000520.1 GCA_947463775.1 Planctomycetaceae bacterium
CGGCGGTCTGACCAAAGAGCAGTTCATTGGAATACTTTGCTCCTCCCGCCGATGCAGAAGGAATAGCCCATGCCAAACCAATGGCGGCCGCCAACAGGATCGCTCCGAAAAGTCCTGCATACCAGCGAGGCATTCTTGATCGCACGGAGTCCGACCACCATGGAGCCATCACCGCGGCGGGCAATACATGAACCAGAACGACGGGGCCCTTGCTTAAAATTCCAAGTCCCATGCCAAATCCAGCCAGCATCCAACCTCGGTAGGTTCGTCCCTCTGACGCGTAAAGCAGACCAAGCAGCGAACATAGACTGCAGCAGGTCAGCAATGTGTCGAACATTGTCAACGGGCAGAAGACAATCCATAACATCAGCGACACATGGACAACAGGAGCCAGTTGAATCAGCAACAGATTCTGAGGCCACAGTCGTCGAGTAATCAAGGACGTCAGCACGAGGCACATAAGCCCGGACGCAGGAGCGACCAGTCGACCGGCCAGTTCACAGACGCCTGTCACAGACCAGACGGCATTGATCAGCCAGAACAGAAGTGGGGGTTTGTGGCTGTACGGTTCGCCATTCAGGTGCGAAACCAGATAGTCGCCGCGTTGATGAGCTTCCCAGGCGACACTGAGATAGCGAGTCTCATCGACTGGCAGGATCGGTCGGCTGATAACAACGACCGCTGTCAGCATGGCCGCAAGCACGACAGACCACAAAAGATATCGCATACGGGCATGAACTTTACGAGTGGTCTGACGAGGTCCGCGACCATATTCTGCGTGCGGCCACGATTGAGGTAATGATGTGAACGAAATATCCCGCGAACACCCGGCCTCAATTTATGCCACCCGAAAAACAGCATAGCCGCATTCAGGCTGCCCGGCGGGAGACGGATTCTGAATTTGGCACACTCGCTGATTCGGCAGAGGCGGCGATTTTCAAACGTGTGCGTTCCTTGCGAATCAACTGCAGGTTACGCATATAGATAAACAGTCCAAGGCCCTGACCGAGGATAAACACTGGATCCTGTTTGTGCAATGCATAGGTCAACAGCACGATCCCGCCGCTGATACTGAAGTACCAGAATGCTGTGGGGATGACGCTCTTCTTCTCTTTTTCGCTTTTAAGCCACTGCACGACGAATCGGGCGGAGAACAGGAGCTGCCCCATCAAACCGAATGCTATCCACCACTGGTCGTTCGTCATGAGCAACATCCATTTGCGTAATAACTGGTAACTGATTTCTGCGAATAAGCCAGGCTACTCCGGCAAGATCGACGATGCCACACATCAGTCGTTGCAGAGTTCCGTAGTGCGAACGGCCATGAGCTCGTGGTCGATGATTTACCGGCACCGAAAGCACTTGACCACCACCGCGAATAATCAAGGCCGGCATGAACCGATGCATATGATTGAATCGGGGCATGCGGAGAAATGCGTCACGGTAGAAGACTTTGATTCCACATCCCGTATCCGGCGTCTGATCTCCCAGAATTCGACTGCGAACACCATTCGCAATTCGAGAACAGAACAGTCGCCACCACGAATCTTTGCGAGTCTTCCGGAAGCCAGCCACCATCATCAGGCGATCTTCGGGTGTGGCGGCCTGGAGTGCAGACAGCATTACTGGGATGTTGGCGGGATCATTTTGCCCGTCCCCATCCAGCGTTGCGATGACCGGCGCGACGGCCGCGTCAATTCCCGTCATGAGTGCCGTACTTTGGCCACAGGAGGACAGGTGCCGAACGATCCGCAGCGAATCAAATCTTGACGTGAGCTGGTTCAGCAGGCTCGGAGTCGTGTCCGTGCTCCCGTCGTCGACTACGACGATTTCAAACTCGCAGAAATACTCGAGGGCGTCATGGATCTCCTGCAGCAATCCTCCAATATTTTCCGCTTCGTTATGAACCGGAATCACAACTGATAACTGCATGGCGACCTCCCTGAACCCCTTCTGGCACGGCGAATCCTTCGCTGCGACTAATACGACAACCGTAGTATTCTGCGTGGTCTACTGAATTCCGAAAATTGTGTCAATGTGCGAATGCAGTAGACCCCAATTCATCGGCGATGGCAACGCTGTGTGCACCGCCAGGAAAGTGAGGAGCCCCATACCGCAGGCCACCGAATCCAGGGCAGGCCACTATGGACCAGTTTCGAAACAACTTTTGGCTTGAATCAAGAGGAGAATTGGCCGGTTTGCCAGCGTTCGCTCGGGCTCAATTGTCACGCCTTACCGAAAGTCGCTGGACTGTGTAGTCTCTTCAGGCCCTGCGCCGTTGTTCAAAGTGGCGTAGGGCGTCGGTCGTTAACCACTCAGTGAACAGGTTGAGGATCTGGAACGCCTGACAAGATCGAGATTGGCTCCCGCAGAGATCCGGGAATCGCCGAGAAGGCGTGATCGGCCGAGGTTCAGTCAAAGCCTCACAAATTGAGTTCTGGCCTTGATGAATGTTTCCGGCACGTGTTTGGGGGCAGAATGCTCACGGATTCCCCGGACGGGAGAGAATAAGCCCCGAACCAGTCGCAGCGTTTGAAGTTGTTCGTCGCCTTTTGCTAGTCTGCCGCAGCGGCCATTCCCCGGCTGCCTGACCAAACCCGTCGGCGGAGCGACGGGCGCTACACGGAACTGTCGTCTCCGCCGACGGATTTGATTGAACGTTCGAATGGCTCGTGACTTCCTGAAAGGCACAAAAGACTCCTACGACGTTGTCGTGATCGGCAGCGGTCTGGCGGGTTTGACGTCGGCCAATATCATGGCTCGACAGGGATACAGCGTGCTGCTCCTGGAGCACCATTATCAACTGGGTGGAATGGCCACCTGGTTCAAGCGGGCCGGCGGACACATCTTCGATATCTCCCTGCACGGCTTTCCGCATGGAATGATCAAGAGCTGTCGCAAGTACTGGACGCCGGAGATTGCCGAATCGATCGTGCAGCTCAAAGGTGTCCGTTTCGAGAACCCGCAATTCTCTCTGCGCACGACGTTCACTCGCGAAGATTTTACGCGCATCCTGGTCGAACACTTTGGAATCGCTCTGCCGACGGTCCAGCAATTCTTCGACACCGCGCGGAGCATGAACTTTTTCGATGAACAATCGAAGACGACTCGCGAACTGTTCGAACAGTTCTTTCCCGGCCGTGATGACGTCGTCCGTCTGCTGATGGAACCGATCACATACGCCAACGGGTCGACTCTTGAAGATCCGGCGATCACTTACGGCATCGTCTTTTCCAACTTCATGCAAAAGGGTGTTTACACCTTCGAAGGCGGCACCGATGCTTTGGTGCTGAAGATGAAGGCCGAGCTGGAACGGAACGGCGTTGACATCCGCATCCGCAGTCTTGTGGAGAAGATTGAAGTCGGGCCGGATCGAAAAGTGACGGGCGTCATTGTGAACGGCAAACGCATCGGATGCCGCACTGTTGTCTCAAACGCCAACGTTAAGAGCACCATTCAGAACCTGGTGGGTGAGCAGCACTTTGACAAGAAGTTCGTTGACGAGGCGAAAGCTGTCCGTCTGAATAACAGCTCATGCCAGGTCTATATGGCTCTAAAACCCGGCGAGAGTTTCGATGACAGTTGCGGAGACTTGCTGTTCCATTCCGAACACAAGGGTTTCGATATTGACGCGTTGCTGAGCAAAAAAGTCAGCAGCCGCACGTTCAGCTTCTATTATCCGTCGACTCGTCCAGGCAGCGATCGCTGGCTTGTGGTGTCGTCAACGAATGCCAATTATCGCGACTGGGCCGATCTTTCGCCGGAAGATTATGAAGCGTCCAAGAAGGATCTGATCGAGACGACTCTGGATTGTCTCGAACGCTACGTTCCGGATATCCGAGCCAAACTGGATCATGTCGAAGCGGCGACACCAAAGACGTTCGAACACTATACCCGGCATCTGGCCGGATCTTCCTTCGGGACCAAGTTCGAAGGCCTTCAGGTCAGTCGTGATCTGCCGCAGCAGATTTCCGGGCTCTTCCACGCGGGCAGTGTTGGCATCATCATGTCCGGCTGGCTTGGTGCAGTCAATTATGGTGTCATCGTCAGCAATGACGTGGATAAGTTTCTTACTCCTTCTTCAGCAAGCAGCTCCACATGAGACTCACATCAATGATCTGTCTGACGGCGATTCTGGCCACGAGCCTTTCTGACGCACACGGTGATGAAGGCATGTGGCTGTTTAACGATTTGCCACTGGCAATGCTGAAGGAACGTTACGGCTTTGAACCTTCCAAAGAGTGGGCTGAGCATTTGATGAAGTCGAGCGTCCGCTTCAACGTGGGCGGCTCGGCTTCGTTTATCTCCAGCACCGGACTCGTCCTGACGAATCATCATGTGGGTTCGGATACGCTGTTCAAGCTGTCAACACCCGAACGAAATATCATGGAAGTCGGCTTCCTGGCGAAGACTCCTGATCAGGAACTCAAAGCACCAGACCTGGAACTGAATCAACTGGTCAACATCAAGGACGTGACGGATGTTGTGAAGGCATCCGTGACGGACGGTATGTCGACTGAACAAGCCGTAGCGGCTCGACGAGCTGTTATTGCGAAGATCGAAAAAGAAGCCCTCGACGAATCCGGCCTGAAGAGCACCGTCACCACGCTCTACGGCGGCGGTCGTTATCATCTTTATCAGTACAAGAAGTACACTGACGTGCGATTGGTCTGGGCTCCTGAGACCGCAATCGCGTTCTTCGGCGGTGATGCGGACAACTTTGAGTATCCTCGGTACTGCCTTGATGCCACGATTTTTCGCGTGTACGAAGACGGCAAGCCCGCGAAGATTGAG
>CANHVD010000521.1 GCA_947463775.1 Planctomycetaceae bacterium
AACGACTGGATCAACAGCCCACTTGCATCATTCCGCCCAGTAAGGCAACACGAGAACGCTAATGCGCTTCGGCCTATGCAATCAGGTGCAGCACTCAGAATTCGCCGAGCACTTCGCCGCCGTTGATGCTGCCCAGGTTTCTCCAGAGATTGATATCGATGTTCTCTGAGATGAACCGGGCAGATCCATCGCACAGCATGATTTGGATTCCGCCGATATGCTGGCTGTTGGAGGTTGTCGCGATACGGCCTGGAGGAAACATGCAGGATCGGCCATTCGGTGGCAGAATGTGATTGTACTGGTTCGTTGAATGATACTGCTGCAACCATGGGCCACCAACGTTTGAGTAACCCTGTTGAGACAGGTCCGTGACGTTGGCCGCATTGCACTGAGCCATCGCTTCAGTCGCGTTGTTGGGATATGTCCCAGGGCGGAAGGTGTCAGTTCTTGGAGAAGAGATCCCGTTGTTGCCGTCACCAGTCAGCTTCTCTGCCATGCAGGCGGAATTGCTGAGCCCGTCAGTGATGTCGTTGAAGCGATATCTCTTGTTGTGGTAAATGACACCGTTAGGCTCCGGCTGACCAGCGGCACCGCTGGCGTACATTACGACAACATTTCCGGCGTTCCAGTAGTAGTTATTGCGTCCGCCGACAGCGGCTGGCAGTGGAGTTGGATCAGATGGGCAGCGGAAGGCCATGACTTCAGTGTTGCGTGGCACTGTGTTATTCACATGATCGTAGGGCACATTGAAATCGATCAACGCGAACAACTGAGACTGTTCGATGTAGGGTAGCAGACGAGCGTGAGCGGAGACCGGATTCGAAGTACCGTTCACATCGGCAATTGGCATGCAGTTGTAGACGTCATGGTAGTTGTGAATCGCGAGGCCCAGTTGCTTGAGATTATTCTTGCACTGAGTACGGCGAGCGGCCTCACGAGCCTGCTGCACGGCAGGCAACAGAAGGGCAATCAAGATGGCAATAATGGCGATCACGACGAGCAGCTCGATGAGCGTGAAACCTCGCGATTTACGTGGAGAACAAAGCATGGAAACGTCCTTGGCAGAAACAAGAATTTGCGAAGAAAGAGCCGTCACAATCGCGACGGAAAATAATTCTGAACAGTCTGAATAGCTCGGATCGAATTGAGATCGAATCACTCTGAGTTCGTTCGTGTAATGACTGATGGTCATCAGGACGAAGGTCGGGAAGGTGAGCAGCACACATCAACTGGCCGGTTCGGTTGGTTGCTCTCAAGCAAACACAGACCGGAACATCACACTGCTCGCCAGGGACTGGATGCTATTGCCGTAGCCACTCTGCGCTACACCTCAGTGGTCGTTGTGACCTCTGTGATGAAGAATGCGATTCCGTTTAGATCGCGAAAAGTGTCGCGGAAGAATCGCACTCGGAGGGCTGACGCCCTGCCGCTCGCCAAATTGAATGCGCGCGACAGCAGGATGCTGCATCCTGAGTGGAAATCAGACCGCTGGAGGTCGGAAAATCGACGAGGGTAAGTAGCGAGCACCTCGTTCAGACTCGGGCAATTCGATCGCTCGACGAGTCTCAGATGAAGTAGAAGCCAGCTCCAGCAATGCGGCCGGGTCGAGACTTCTTAACAGATTCACTGGCACAGCAGGAACTGGAGCCAATGGCACCGGGCTGCTTGAGCAATTTGGACCACTACAGCGACGAACCGGAGCCTGAATTGGGGCGTCCATCAAGGGCAATTCGCCCAACACTACTGTCGCATTCTGAACGATCTGATGTTCAGGCATGGAGTGACCAGCCACCGGTTTACCGTTACGGAACAAGTAATTTCCGCAGGAGGCTGACGCAGACTGAGTCCAGGAGAGGACAATCCCCAAAGTCACCACCAGCAACAAACCTCGGCGCGCGAACCCACGCACGCTTTGCAGCGGCTGGTCGTTCGAGCAGGTTTGAGCGGGTGAGGTCATAGGGATTCCAACCTTCGAGAACATCGTCTTTGGAGTCTACGTTTCTGTTGCCTGAATTTGCCAGCGTAATCCGGGCAGAATTTCAAGAACAATCCAACCCTGTTCTTTGGATAAACTTATCCCAAAATAATCCTGTTGCCAAAACGCAACAAGGCTCGATCGTCTGCTGAACGATCGAGCCTTGAGGATGTTCGCCGATGACGAGCGATCGCTCGTTGTCGGAAAATCAGTTGACCGATTTGCCGTCGAGGGCTCGGGACGAGTCTGACGTTCGGGTTGGCTTAGCACCAGTCGCTGGAGTCTTGTTCGCAGCAGGCGTTGGAACTCGATTCGCGGCGGTTGGATTCGTCGGAACAGCTCGGCCGCTGTCTTTGCCGGCTTCCGCACTTTCGGCGACCTGCTGGTCAGCAGCATCGGCCTTTGGAGTCCAGTTCGTCACGGCCCAGGTTGGGTATTCGTCAGCAACACTGGCAGCCAGATCCTGCAACAGTTCCATCATCTTCTTGTTCGTCATGTCGCGATTTGCGACAACTCGCTGCATAACGAAACGCTTATTCGTCGGGATGTAGGCGAAGAACTTTCCTTCACCCAGTCGATCGTTGGCGGCCAGCAGACGCAGCAACGCCGTGCGAGGAACTTCTGAGGCTGTTGATGGAATCTGATCCAGCCACGCCATCACCCACATTGACTGGCCGTTGCGGCTCAGAACCGCTGACATGGAGAACTTCCATTCTTCTCCACGATAGCTCGTTTTGAACGCAAAATCATAACGCTGTTCTGTCTTCGTTGGCTTCAGGCCAACAGCAGACAACATTTCACCCAGTTCGGCTTCGGAGATCTGCCCCGGCAGTGGTGCCGGCTGAACTTCGGGAGACTCTGATTTTTCCTGCTTAGTTTCCTGAGCAGACACGGTTGAAACACTGCCAAGCAACAGCAGTGCTGGCAGCAGTACAGCACTTAACGCTTTCATCGTTCACTCCCTTGAATCGATCCGGCAGTCCTTGCCGGTTTACTCCGCTTCCAGTTCTGCCAGGTACTTGAGGCAAATCTGGGACCACGTTTCAAATTCGTCCATTTGACGCACCAATTCTGACGGAGGTGCGAATCCTGCGTTTATCATCGACTTTTCACGGGGCGTAACTTTGGGATACTCTAAATCGAAAATGTGAACGATCCCGAGGTGAACTTTTCCCACTTCGGTTTCATCGTCGTTGATCAGTCCCACGCATTCTTCAGCCCAGCCGGACTCAATATCCACCTCTTCCTCGATTTCTCGCCGCATACCTTCCAGGTACGGAGACAGGTGGCTATTCAGATCCAGCGTCGAAACATGCCCTCCCACGCCGACTGATCGCTTGGCATGCAGCCGCGCTTCTCCCTGAGCCGTCCCTCGCTGATAGTAAAACACCTCACCATTGCAGCGAAACACGCAATATGGAATCAACTGCTTGAAGGTCGGGTCCTGTTCCATTTCCGGACGAGGCCGATAGCTGGCGTGTTGAGGATCGAGGATGACGTCAAGATACTTATCGATGTCATCGCAAAAGCCCTGAAAATGCCCGACCTTATGAAAAACCGGCGTCGGAATGACCAGCACATGTTCGACTGTCATGGGATGTATCAAGAATAGTGTGTTGAGAAAATGGAATCGCTCACCGCGCTGAGTAACGTGGCGAGACGATCGGTATCTGCTTTAAAGCTTAATGGCGCGAGCCGTCCGGTGAGTACCAGCATAGAGCGCATTTCACAACCGGCTTCAGCAGCGGAACTCGTAAGAGTTTCGTGGGTCGCCAGAAGTCTCACGACTTCTGCTACAAGTTATGTAATAAGTTCTCGTCTGAATGCTCACCGTCAGCGCGAAGCTTAGTGGACGGCCAAACGAAAATCGACGATGGCGAAAGCGAAATCTCCGTTGCCTCAAACCGGGTACTCAGTGCTGATCGCTTTCTGGTCGAGTGCTCGCCACAGATACCACGAAGCGATGCTGCGGTGAGGTGCCCAGATGCGAGCGATGTTTTCGAGTTCGGCGATGGTGGGTTTTTCATTCAGGCCGTAAAGCGATTTCATTGCGTTGCGAATTCCCAGGTCCCCCACAGCGAAGACATCCAGCCGCCCCAGTGAAAACATTAAATACATCTGAGCCGTCCAGCGGCCGATGCCTTTGACCTGAATCAACTCTTCGATCGCTTCATCGTCGGGTTTACTTTTTAGTCTCCGAAAGCAAATAGTTCCGTCGAGCGTACAGCGTGTCAGGTCGCGGAGGTAAGTTCTCTTCTGTTGAGAAACCCCGACAGATTGAAGCTGCTCGTCGGTCAGTGCATGGATGTCGTCCGCTCGAATCTTTTTCGAAGGCAACAAAGCCTGCAGGCGAGTTCGAATGGTCCTTGCTGCCGCGATGGAGATCTGCTGCGACAGGATCGATCGCACCAGAATCTCGTAGCCGCCTTTTTCAGTCTTCAATGCAAAGTCGCCAACCTGCCGAATGACTTTGCCGAGCACAGGATCGACTTTGGTCAGTCGTTTGATGGCCTGTTCCACCTCAGCCGCATCAAAACTCATCAGATCCCTGCCTTACGATTCGTGTCGACTCATCATGGCGACGAAGTTAACGTACGCAAAATTCACAACGCCGGAGCCATGCATGAACTCGGAACAGGATATCAATCCTTATGAGGCACCGTCAGCTAACAGTCCACTGCCGGCCGCACAGTCGCCGTCGATATTCTTTCAGAAACCCTGGGTCGTTCAATCTGCCTGGTTTCTGGCCGTGGCGATTAATCTGCCCGTCCCGCTCATGTTTGGCTTTTCACTCACCGCCGAAGGAGCAGCTCGG
>CANHVD010000522.1 GCA_947463775.1 Planctomycetaceae bacterium
AAACGCCAGCGGCTATTGATCCTCGGCGGCAGTCAGGGATCATCGTCGGTGAATCGGTTGGTGCTGGAAGCTCTCGCCGATGAACGCTGCGTGCCCTCTGACTGGGAGATTATTCACCAGACCGGGGAAGCTCAGGTGAGGCAGGTTGCCGCCGAGTACGCTCGACGAGGACGAACGGCGACAGTGCTCTCGTTCCTTCCGAATCTCCCGGAGCTACTGGCTTCTTCAACGGTGGTGATCAGTCGCGGCGGTGCGGGGACTCTGCAGGAGCTCGCCTGCGCGGGACTCCCGTCAATCCTTATTCCTTTCAGTCACGCTGCATCGAATCATCAGTATGCCAATGCGGAGTTTCTTCAGCGTGCCGGAGCTGCCAGGGTGGTCGATGAAACGGAAGCCGACGCCGGCCGGAGTCTGCGACGCCAGTTAAACGAACTGATCGGGAACCCTGAAGTCCGCCATGCCCTTCACGTCAGCATTCGTCAATTTGCAAGACCCGAAGCCGCCATCATTTCGGCCAGAAGAATCCTGGATCTGTGTCGACCGTAAAGAAGTGACAGGGCTCAATCAAACTCCGGACAACGTCACCAACGCGCATCAGGCAATGATTTCATGCGCGACATTGCCGTAAACATCCGTCAGGCGGAAGTCGCGACCTGAATAGCGGTACGTCAGTTCTTCGTGATTGATCCCCATTTGATGCAAAATCGTGGCATGCAGATCGTGAACGCTCATGCGTTTGTCGATGGCCTTGATGCCCAGATCATCGGTGGCACCGTAGGTCATGCCGCCGCGAATACCGCCTCCCGCCAGCCACATGCTGAATCCCGTCGCATGATGATTGCGGCCCTTGTCGCCCTGAGCCGTTGGAGTTCTTCCGAATTCTCCACCCCAGATAATCAGCGTCTCATCGAACAATCCGCGAGCTTTCAAGTCGCGAATCAATGCGGCAATTGGTTGATCGCTCTTCAAGGCATCGCGCCGGTGATCCATGATGTCGCCGTGAGCATCCCATGGCTGACCACTGCCATAAAACACCTGCACCATCCGCACGCCACGTTCCACCATCCGTCGAGCAATGAGGCAGCCATCGGCAAATTCACCGCTGCCATAATCCTTGCGAGTCGTTTCTGATTCACGTCCGATATCAAAAGCCTCCTGAGCTTCGGACTGCATCCGATACGCGATTTCCAGAGACTGAATGCGAGCTTCCAGCTGAGTATCCTGCGGGCGTTGTTCCAAATGCTTCTGATTCATCTGCTGCATCAGATCCAGCAAGCGACGCTGCGATGAGGAGGTGACTCCGGTATTCTTCAGATGCCCGATCACTTTGGCCGGATCAATATTGCCGTTGTTGACATGCGTGCCCTGAAAAATCCCGGGCAGAAAACTGTTGGACCACAATGCCGGACCAACGACGGGCTTCCCTGGACACAGCACAACGAATCCCGGCAGATTCTGATTCTCAGTGCCAAGCCCATAAGTCAGCCATGATCCCAGCGACGGACGAATCGGCTGTTGATTGCCCGAGTTCATCATGAACAATCCCGGTTCATGATTCGGAGTGCTTGTGTACATCGATCGCACGACGCATATGTCGTCGATGCATTCACCGACATGAGGATAAAGCTCGCTGACTTCGATGCCGCTCTGTCCCATCTTCTTGAACGCAAACGGCGATGGCATAAAGTTGCCGCCCGGCCCCGGCTTCCCGGCCTGCTTCACCAGTTCCGGCTTGGGATCAAACGTGTCGACATGCGACGGACCGCCATTCATGAACAGGAAGATTACATGCTTCGCTTTGGCCGCAAAGTGTGAAGACTTTGGCGTCAGAGGATTTGTCGGCGACTGCTCGCCCGCACAAACGCCAGCACAAACGCCAGCAAGTCCGAGCATGCCAAATCCGGCCGCGGTACGGCTCAGCATTTCACGACGCGAAGAAAAGGGGCCGACGGAATTCTGCAGCTGATTTGTCATGTTTGTCCCCTGCTGTCTCTGGTAGCCAAAACTGTCAGAAATCTGCCTGTCGACGGAGCGACAGGTGTACCGTACACCCGTCGCTCCGTCGACGGGACTACTGCTCACTTCAATCCACGTACGCAAACTCATTTGTTCCCAACATCGCCAGACAGAACTGCTCCAGCGACGAAAGAGAATCCTCCGGAACTTTTTGTCCCTCAGTCAGAAACAACAACGCTGTCTTTTGTTCATCGTCGGTCGGCTTACGACCGTAGAGCAATCCGAAGACGCGTTCGATCCGAGCCACATCGGTCTCCGCTTCTTTGGTCATGCGAGCCGCCAATGCTTTCGACTGACCGATCATAAATCCACTGTTTAGCACGAACAATTGCTGCAACGGTACCGTCGTTACCGAGCGTTCGCCAGCCGTGATGTTTGGATCCGGAAAGTCGAACAATCGCAGCAGATCGTTCAGTTGATGACGACTGACATAGCCGTACAACGTTCGACGTCGATGACCGTCGTTCAATTGCGATGATGCGCCGCCTACTTGTCGATCCAATTGCCCCGAAACTGCCAGCACGGCATCTCGCCAAGGCTCAACTTCCAGCCGTCGACGATTCATTTTCCAGAGATACCGATTGTCCGGATCTGTCTCGAGATTAGCTTGGTCACCAACACTGCTTTGCTGATATGTCGCTGACATTAAAATCGATCGATGTAACGACTTCAGCGACCAGTTGTTTTCCATCAAGCTGACAGCCAGATAATCCAACAACTCCGGATGACTTGGACGTTCGCCTAGCTGACCAAAGTTGCTCAGAGTTCGAACCAAACCGTACCCAAAATGTCCGGCCCAGATGCGATTAGCAATCACACGAGCTGTCACCGGATTCTCTCGCGACGCGATGGCATCCGCGAGATTTCTACGACCGCTACCTGTAGCTTCGAACGGGCGTCGTTCGCCCGACGTTAAGATCGCCGGGAAAGCTCGCGGAGCAACATCGCCTTTCTTCCGCGGATCTCCGGCCATATAGATTTTCACATCGCGAGCCGCCCCTTCCGCTAAAGCATGGGCCATCGGGATGCCAATCGAATCCGCACGTTTTCGCAGCTCTTCATGTCGGGCCTTCATTTCAGCCAGCAACTTTGCTGACTCGCCTTCCAAGAGCGGCTCGATCTGATCGGCGGCCAATCCCAGTACGCCTCGATCGTCAAACAGTTCCGACAACAATGTCGCATCGCGCTGAAGCTGTATTCGTTCCGATTCCGGAATCTGATCCAGCGGAGTCGACTCGTCGGCCTTTGCCAACTCGGCGGCTGCCACGTTGTAAGTGAGTCTTGCGTTCGAAAACACGGCATGGTCACTGCTGATCGTGTTTTCGGTGTCGGAAATCTGTGCGCCAGTAGCGACGAGCGTCAGTGATCGAGCATCCTGCGGAATGGTTACTTCAAAGGAAACAAACTTGCCGTCCGCTTCGATCGCTGGTGACATTTCGCCGGCAAACGAATACACCGCATCGTTCTCTTCTAATGGTGCTTGCTTTCCGTCAAGAGTGGCAGAAATGATCGAATCAAACTCGCTGGGTTTCGACTGGGGCTTCGACACGATCACGGCCAGATGCACACTCGCGCCGCTGCCTAGTGAATCATCATTGATCCCGGCTCGGTCAACACGAAACACCATGGTCTCAGACGCCGGGATCAGACCCGCTCGACGAATCTCATTCAGATCAAAGGTGATCAGTGCATTGGCATGCATGCCGATTCCCTGTTCCGTTCGACCAATCCCGGCACTGCAACGTTGTCCGAGCGTCTGAATGCCGCCTTCACTGGACCATCCATCGTTGATCACATCGCCGTGACTGCGTGAGTCACTGCCGATCGAACGGAAGTCGAAGCGAACGCCAGAAGCGATCTCTGCAGTACCGCCCCAACCCTGAAGAACTCGATCCACGCCCAGACTGCCGTTGCTGGCTTTGGACCGAAAGGGATCTGAGGCCACGGCCGATGTTAACAATGAGCCCTTTTTGTCATCAAACAAGTTTCCGAGCGGAAGAACACCCGGTTCAACACGTGTTCGATCTTCGGCCGCCACGAAGGCGTAATTGTCACCGAACTGTTTCCGCAGTGTTTCACGACGAGCGATCAGCGTCTCTGCTTGTTGCTGCAAATGCTGCCCGATCTCCGTCAGCCGCAGTTTCGCCTGTTCAGGATCCGTCGGTGGTGATTTCTGAAATGCTCGCCATTCTCCAAGGTACGGACGGTCCGAAGCAACGGCGCCCGAGCCAGCTTCTTCCTTAAGCCACGCTACCCATCGCTGAAGCAGTTCATTATTCAGCTTTGCTTCTTTGGCGGCGTTCTCGATCAGCTTCTTTCGGTCATTGTCAGATGAACTTAGGACTTTCCACGCGGCCTGCAGATAGTTGGGAATCTCTGCCGTAAGCTTCAATCTCGCAGCCGGGGCCTGAGTCGCCAGCAGAGTATCGATTTCCAGTTGCTTCGCCTGAACGGCTCGATCCGCTTCGCCTCGAGCCGCAACCACCTCTTCGGAAACCGCTGGCAGCTCACGGTATTCCGAACTCGCAAAAACGCCGGCAAGTCCGTAATAGTCAGCCGTCGAGAATGGATCGTACTTGTGATCGTGACACCGCGCACAGGAAACGGTCATTGCCTGTGTACCTCGCATCAGCGTATCGATGCGATCGTCCCATTCATCCGCCTGAGCTTTTTCCTGCTCGCCATTGTCCTGATAATAAACCGGCCCCAGCGCGAAGAGCCCAAGTGCCGCGCGATGACGATGCGGCTCATCAACAGCAACCTGATC
>CANHVD010000523.1 GCA_947463775.1 Planctomycetaceae bacterium
CCATCTTTTCCATCCGGGCGGAACCAGTGCTTACCTTCACGCACGTTCCAGCCATAGTTGCCGCCGGCTTTGACGATGTTGATTTCTTCCCAGAGATTCTGACCGACGTCGGCGGCCCACAAGGATCCGGTTTTGCTGTCGAAGGACATACGCCAGATATTGCGAACTCCGTAGGCGTAGATTTCTCCACGAGCCGGAACCATGGCACCGCGAGGTCCCGCGGGAACCTGCTTGCCCACAAACGGATTGTCTTTGGGGATCGAATAATTCGCGTCTTTGCCCGGATGATCGACATCAATTCGCAGGATGGATCCCAGCAGTGTCGTCAGATTCTGACCATTCCCATTCGGATCATTGCCACTTCCGCCGTCGCCCAGGGCGATGTAGAGAAATCCGTCCGGGCCAAATTCAATCGTTCCACCGTTGTGATTCCAGAACGGCTGAGGAATCCGCATGATCTCCACTTCAGTCGCGGCGTCACAGACGTTCGGATTGTCTTTGGAGACGGTGAATCGAGACACTTTAGACAGATGAGCTGCTTCGGCCGATGTGTAGTAAACGAAAAGCTGCCCATTCTCTTTGAACTTCGGATGGAAACAGAACCCCAGAAGGCCTTCTTCGTTCTGATTGTCCGCGTACGTGCAGCGTTCGTCGATATCCAGAAACACGGTGGCCTCTTCGGTGTCCTGATCGTTCTTCAGAACCTTAATGATGCCGTCCTGCTCCGCAACGAACAGGCGATTGGTGCCGTCGCCCGCGTGAGTGACCACGATCGGACGTTCGAAGTCCAGATTCGGAAAGGCTCGCTCCGTGCCAACCGCAATCGGAGTGTCCTTCATTTCTTCTTCTGCGCTGACCGTCGCTGAATTTACGGCCGTCACTACGCAGAAAATCAATAACCCGCCTGCCAGAATTTTCTTCATGGCGTTCTCCATTCTCGTGTTCCAAATGCAGCCTTACGACATTGCTGAAGCTGCTCGAACCATCCATTGTAGAGAACTCAGGGTGATGTAAAACCGAACGGAGGTTTCACGGAATGTTCATTTATCCCCGGAAACCCCGTGAATTCTGATCTTTCCCGAAATCCGAACTTCGGATTATGCTCCGTCCGTCGATTGCGGCAGGATCTGCCGGATGCGAATTAGAACTGACAAAACCTGCTGGTTGGACCGGCGGAGTAAGTCAGCCTGAATCAGCTCAGGAGAAACGGAATTCTCACGTGCTGATTCACCGTGTCCTGTTAGCCCCTGGATGTCTGTCCGATTGTTCTTCAGGCACGGAAGCCAATTATGAAGATGCTCATGCTGTTGGTGGCGATGTTCGATGCCGAAACCGGTGCGACAAGCCCTCCTGAGGTTGAGCTGCTGGACTTCACAGCCAGCTATTGCCAGCCATGCCAGCAAATGGTGCCTATCCTGCAGCGGATGCAAAAGGATAAGTTTCCTGTCCGCCAGATTGATATCAGCGAAGAGCCGGAACTGGCTCGCCGTTTTAACGTCGATCGAGTGCCCACGCTGGTGCTGATGGTTCAGGGCAAAGAAGCCAAGCGATTTATTGGCCTCACTGATGAGGCTGAACTTCGCGATCAGATGAATCGCGCGGCTCGTCGACTCTCAGAAACTCGCGAACGCACCGATGTCGCTGCTGCAGAACTGCCGGCCGGTCTTGCTTCCACGTCAAATACCCCGGTAATTTCAGCGGGGTCCGATGCGGCTCCTGACGAAACTCCCGCAGAATCCAAGTCATCCATTAAAGATGTTTTCCGTAATTTGCTTGGTGGTGTCACAAAGCCAACAGCCATGCAATTCCCCACGCTGAGAGCTCAAAGTCCTGAAGCTGCTGGAGCAGAAATGGACGGCCTGCTGATTGCCGAAGCGGCGACTGTGCGAGTCAAAGTTGCTGGCGTTTCATCGAAGGACGGCAAGAAGATTCAGGACGTCGGCACCGGCACGATCGTCTATAGCGCTGCGGGACAGGCGATCATTCTGACGTGTGCTCATGTCTTTCTGGATATGGCGACGAAGGATGCAAAGATTGAAATCGAAGTTTTCGAGAACGGCAAACCACTCAGCTATCCCGCATCACTGATCGGTGGAGATCACAATTCCGATCTGGCGTTTCTGAAGATTCAGTCCACGAAGATTATGCCCGCAGTCCGGCTGACAGCCGCTGCTCCGAGCGTGACGAAGGATCAGAACCTTGTCAGCTTTGGCTGCAACGGCGGAGCTGATCCGACTCTGTTGAAGACAAAGGTTGTCGACATCAATCGCTACAACGGACCAGCCAACCTTGTCTGTTCTGTGGATCCTCAGAGCGGTCGTTCCGGTGGCGGATTGTTCGATGCAAATGGTTCTCTGGTTGGCGTCTGCAGTTGTGCGGATCGCAAGCTGAAAGAAGGGCTCTACATGGCCCATTCTCCGATCCTCGAACTGGTCAAAGGCCTGAAGCTGACATCGATTCTGGCCACTCCTGCTCCAACCGGTGGTGAAGACGCGGCCTCATCATTCGCCGAGATGCTTGATGGTGGGGATGGGATGAATGAGAAGGAACCCGCTCCCGTCAAGACGCCGAGCGAAGCGATCGCAGAAATTGAAGAGCCTGCCTTTGATGAGACAGAAGTCGGCAGCGAAGTGGAAGCCGTAGAGCCTGAAGTGGCTGCAGCGGAAGTTGTCGCTGAAGAAGAAGTGGGCGAACTGACGGACGCTCCGCTGTTCAATCCAGCCGCAGCCGGTAAGAAGACCAGCCGGACTGCAGAAGTTGTCTCCGCGACCACCGAGTCCGGTCCCGAGATTACGATTGTCATCGATGACAAGAAGCCTGGTTCACAAAAGCGAGTGATCGTGATTCCTCGGGCCAGTGCGTATATGCTGGAACTGCTGACGGGTGAGTCTGACGATTCAACGGCACGAGCAGCAACCGCGGCAGCTCGCCCATCGACAGAGGCCACTTCGAAGCGTACAGCGGCGAAGTCCGGCAAATCAAGAACCTCAGCTCGGTCGCTATTGCAGTCACCGTAGTTCTGTGAGTTTGCACGCGTAGGTTGGACATTCTTGTCCGACCTTTTACTGCGGTTAAGGTCGCAACGGGCAGGAATGTCCATCGTACCTGATGTTACAAGCAGTCAAGCATTTGCACAAAATCGCCACGTGGACCTTTCAGACCGATTGAGCGAACCTGTGCACTGACGGTAATCTTATCGAGCCCACACGTCTCTTTTTGTGAGCTCCCCCCGATGCATCCTCTGCACTTCAACCTGCCGTCCCCGACTGAAGCCACTCGTCGCATGTTCCTGAGCACTCACGCCGGGCATGTGGGACTTCTGGCTCTCGCTTCGATGCTAGCCCAGCAGCAATCAGGCAAAGCGAGTGAATCGACGTCGGTCGCGCCCGATGTGGCTCCAAAAGCGAAGTCGGTGATCTGCCTGTTTCAAAACGGCGGCCCGAGCCAGATGGATCTGTTCGACCCCAAACCGGAGCTACAAAAGTGGCACGGTCAGCCCTATCCGGCTGGCGATCTGGAAACTCACTTCGATAAGCAAAAGGGGAATGTCCTGGGTTCACCGTACAAGTTTCGGAAGTACGGCGAATCGGGTATGGAACTGTGCGAGTTGTTGCCTCATACCGGATCGATCGCCGACGAGATCACTCTGATTCGCTCGATGAAGACGGGTTCTGTCGATCATGAAGCCGCCCTGAGAATGATTCATTCGGGTCGACTGTTTGCCGGGATGCCGTCGTTTGGTTCGTGGATCTCTTATGCTCTAGGGACAGAGAATCGCGATCTTCCATCGTTCGTGGTGTTATCGGATCCCGGCGGGCTGCCGATCGATGGTGAGAAGAACTGGAGTTCCGGATGGTTGCCAGCGGTTTATCAGGGGACAGTCTTCCGATCCGGATCATCTCCGGTTCTGAATCTGCAAAGTCCGGAAGGTGTCACAGCGGCCGTGCGTCGCAATCAGCTGGATTATCTTGGGAAGCTGAATCGTCGACACGCCTCGCGATATCCGGAGAACACTGAACTCACGGCTCGTATCGCAAACTTCGAAACCGCCGCGCGGATGCAGACCTCGGTTCCCGAACTGCTGGATTTGTCAGGCGAGACGAAGGAAACGAGAGAACTCTACGGGCTTGATAATCCAGCCATCGAAGAGTACGGGGCCCGCTGCCTGACCGCTCGCAAGCTTATCGAGCAAGGCGTGCGATTCGTCGGGGTCTATATGAGTGGTCAGCCGTGGGATACTCACAGTCGCAACGCCGAAAGTCTTAAAGGCTTGTGTGCTCGCACCGATCAGCCCTCGGCGGCATTGGTGAAAGATTTGAAGCAGCGAGGACTTCTGGATTCCACCATCGTGATCTGGACTGGTGAATTCGGACGCCTGCCGATTTCTCAAGGCCCCGATGGACGCGACCATAACCGTCATGCCTTTTCATCGTGGATCGCCGGCGGTGGTTTCAAGCAAGGCTGCGTTTACGGTGCGACGGATCCGTTTGGGTATGCGTCCGTTGAAAATATCGTCAACGTTCACGATCTGCACGCGACGATGCTGGCGTCATTGGGGCTCGACCACACTCGCTTAGCCGTGCCTTACGATGGCCGCGATACCAGTCTGACTGATGCTGAAGTGACGCATGCGAAAGTGATCCGCGATCTGCTGGCGTAAAGCGTGACTCCGCGAGCACACTGTGGATTTATTATAGGATGGCACCAGAGGATCGCCGGCCCACAATTTGGAATGCGTCCAATTGGTGGGCCGGCGTTCGC
>CANHVD010000524.1 GCA_947463775.1 Planctomycetaceae bacterium
GACCAGGTTGGAACGTTACTCACCACCCCGCCAGCCAATTCCGATGCGGGAATTCGAGACCGAGCGATTCTGGAAACTATGTACTCGGCGGGTTTGCGAGTTTCTGAACTTGTCGGCCTCAGTGTGTCAGATTGGGACCGCCCTGCTGGCATTTTGCGAGTTCTGGGCAAAGGAAGAAAGGAGCGATTGGCCCCCGTTGGTAGTTTTGCCACCAAAGCTCTGGATCAGTGGATGACCGTCCGACATCCCGATCCGAAAGCTCCAGAAAAACAGCGTTCGGCGATTTTCCTCAACCGCTTTGGCCGTCGACTCACGACTCGCAGCATCGGACGAATGCTGGAGGGACATATCCTGAGCGCGGGTTTATCGACTCAAACAACACCGCACACACTTCGACACAGTTTTGCGACTCATCTGCTGGACGGCGGCGCGGATTTACGAAGTGTGCAGGAACTGTTGGGCCACAAAAGCCTGACAACGACCCAGATTTACACCCATGTAAGTACTCGGCGTCTTCGAGAAACGTACGAAAAAGCACACCCGCACGCTGCCAGAAATCGGGCTTCCTGAATTCAGGAGGTTTGCCACACAGAATTCTGGACTACTATGCTTTTATGTTCGCCTGGGACGATCTAATCTGATAGAAAGTGCAACAGGTTGAAGGAAGCATTGGACGGTCGACGTCGCAAGTTTCCTCCGTCGGCAATCGGTCAGGACGATTCGAGATTGCCCCACAGCTTGTTTGTTCTATGTCACTAGTGATTAGCATCGCAAATTGAAAAAGCAGAGTTGGCGTCAGCTTGCTCGCTCAAAACCGATCTGCAATGCGTCATGGTTGTCGGAATCAGTCACGGAAGATAACGATGTCCGAAACTCCGGTTTTGTCTTTGCACGAACCAGACCTCCCGATAACGAGAGGCTCGTTGCTGAGGTTCTCTGATGATCCCATCGCATGCATGAAAGAACTGCATCGTGATCACGGCGATCTGGCTGTTCTGGCTGATGGTGATCAGAGACTGGTCTTTGTCTTCTCACCCGAATTGAATCGCCATGTCCTTTCGGACACTCAGACGTTTGAATCGCGCTTCTTCGCCGTGCGCGGCAATCGAAAATCAGCACAGCGACGAGTCACCTCTGGTCTGCTGAGCCAAAATGGTGCAGAACATCGCGACAGCCGGCGAATGATGAAAGAGGTTTTCGCGAAGAAGATTCTGCCTGCCTATCATGAAACCATCTGCAAGCTCTCAAGTGATTTGACAGAGAGCTGGCAAGCAGGCAACAGTTGTGACCTGAACGCCGAAATGGTTCAGTTCATGCTCAGAATGACCAGTGCCCTGCTGTTCGGCTTTGACGATGCCGGGTTCGCGCAGAAGCTGGGTCGGCTCATAGATCGCTGGGCACATCGGAACCATGAAATTGGCATGGGAGCCCTCGTCTCTGCGCCGCAGTTTGCGCAGGGATATGATGATCTCCTGACTCAAGCGGAAGAGCTTGAGGAAACAGTTCGCGATATGTTTGCCCGACATCGGAGTACGCAGCACGCTCAAGTCAACATCCTGAGCCTGTTGTTTCAGGCTCAGGAGTCAGAACAACACTTGACCGACGATCAGCTCATCGGACATTCCACATTGTTGTTCGCCGCGGCACACCTGACGACCGCACACACATTTAGCTGGACGTTATTCCTTCTCTCACAGCATCCCGATGTTCTGGGCAAGCTTCGAAACGAGCTTGCGAAACACGTCGCTGGCGACATCCCAACTCTGGAAGAACTTGAGAAGCTGCCGTATCTGGACAGTGTCATTAAGGAAAGTATGCGTATCCTGCCCGCTTCGTCATACTCGCAGCGGATCGCAGTTCAACCCACAAGTATCGGGCCTGTCCGACTGAATCCGGGGACCCCGGTCATTTTCAGTCAATACATCACCCATCACCGACCGGACATCTACGAAAACCCCGACCAGTTTATTCCGGAACGCTGGCAGACGATCGCGCCTTCCGCTTACGCCTACCTGCCGTTCGGCGCAGGACCACGCATGTGCATCGGCGCTCCGCTGGCCATGGTTGAGATTCGCACGGCACTTACGATCATGCTCAAACGATTCAACTTTCAGATTCAGCCTATGAGCACCGTCAATGGGCACGTAATCTCGACGATGCTGGGACCAACATCGTCAATTCAATCCCTGCTGCTGCCGGCAGACAGGACCCCCATTACGGTTCCTGTGTTGGGATCAGTGCATAAACTGGTCGCGTTGCCCGCCGGTGCACAACCGCTCGCAATCCCTCGAGCGGCCTGACGACCCAACATCGATTCGGTTCTCTACTGTTGGCTTACTGGCCGATTCAGCAATTTCGCTGATCGTCGAGCCGGGGTGCGGCCGCCCATTCAAAAACCGTTGCCAGCGGCTAAACCGTGCACGCTTAGCCGCCAGCCTGCTCAAGGCAAAACACGCCCAATTGATCTCCGACCGCCAACAATCTGACTGAAAATCAAGAAGTAACGGCTGGAAGTTCTGGTAAACCAGAGAATTGTTAAGATCCCAAACTCTAGCGATCAAGTGCCTGAAACCATGGGGTCTGCTGGTATGATGCGACCGAGGCGACGGAATCGTCTTACACATTTCAGCGAAGGAGCGAGGGTTCATCGAACGGGTGCTGGGTGAGTTGGATCCGATCACGGCTCTTCTGGAAGATATCAGGGCTTTACGCGCTGCTTTCGGCTTTTGCGCTGGTCGGACTTCTGTTGATGGTCACACGGCGGCTGGAGTCTGGTGCAGACGCCCGACAGCAATCTACCGTTGAGAATGCACTGGAAAGCATTTGTGAGGAACTGATTGCCGGCAAGGACGCCCAGACAGTCATTACTGCCTGGAGATCTGTACTGAAAACAGACTCTGTAGAGCTTTGGCTGGTGACTCCGGACTTGGCCGCTGTCGTTTCAGGAGGCCCTCCGCTTCCGACTGAGTTCACGATCCAGTCCGTCATTCGGTCAGCCGCGAGCAGCGATTATTCACTCCGCCAAATTCGTTTGGGTGACCAGAAAGAAGATTTCCTGGCTGCCGCTCGGACAGTAAAGCCGGAACCACAAACAGAGCGTGTTCTGATCCTTGTTTCATTAACACCGAAATCAGCCGCACATCAGGGCATTGCGCTGGTCAAATCGGCAGCGACTCGATCAGCAGTTTTTACGTGGATGATCGGTATTCTGTGCATGGCGTTTGTCGCCGCTGGAATTGTCGGACCACTACAAACTATGTCGATCAATCTGCACCAGTCGATTGATCGAAATCGTCGCGAAGACATGCTGCTGACTATTTCTGACCGTGATGATGAACTGGGAGAAGTCGCAAATTCTCTGCATGACCTTGAGGAGGAGCGTCAGGATCAGATTAGTCGCCTTCAGAATACAGAACGGATGGCACGATCTTCTGCTGATCTGCTGACCACTGTGTTGGACTCTATGGTCGAAGGTGTCATTGCAATTGATCTCGAACAGAAGATCGTGTTTCTGAACACCGGAGCCCGTAATCTGCTGGGGATCAGCGAAGCGATCGGAGTTGGGCATCGGCTCTACGAAGCAGTCCGAGTTCCCGCATTTCTGGAGACCATCAGCGAGGCAATTTCGCTGCGACAGAATCAAAGCCTCGAGTACCGCACAAGCAGAGAAAAGGCGGATCTGGTTCTGGTTGCTATCCCCATACTCCGCGGACCTCATGCCGGAGCGGTCGCGGTTGTCAGAGACATCTCCGAGATGCGACGACTGGAAGCAATGAGGCGAGATTTTGTCAGCGGAGTTTCTCATGAGCTTAAGACGCCGCTCACGGTTATCCAGGCTTGCACCGACACTCTGCTCGGCGGAGCTCTGGATGACAGATCTGCGGCGGAGCGATTTCTCCGGCAGATTGATGAACAGTCTGAACGCTTGCTTCAACTGATTTTGAGCATGCTTCAATTGGCCAGGGTCGAATCCGGGCAACAGGTTCTTCATATCGAAGAAGTCGAAGTCCGTGCCATTGTTGATGACGTTTTGCGGGGATTCCAGACCGTGGCGGCCAGTAAGTCCGTGAGTCTCCTGCAGATCGGCGCCCCGGAACTGATCGTTCGTGCAGATGCTCAGGCACTTCAGACTATTCTCAGCAATCTAGTGGACAACGCGTTGAAACATACAAACGCGGGTGGAACGGTCGTCATTGAACTTCCTGAGCAGACAACTGGGCCGGCCATCGTCGTACGGGATACCGGAATAGGTATACCGGAGGAATTACTAGGGCGAATCTTTGAACGCTTTTACCGAGTCGAGAAAGATCGGTCGCGAGAACGTGGCGGCTCAGGCCTCGGACTTGCGATCGTTAAGCATCTCTGTCATGCCATAGGAGCAGAGATTTCGGTGAAGAGTGAAGTGGGGCTTGGGAGTGAATTTCGCGTACAGTTTCGTCCGTGAGCATTCAATGAGTGTTTGGATCATCGCATCACATCAGCCACAAATGAATGCCTGCATACCTAGAGTGAACACTACAACCACCCTCGATTTTTAGCAGTCGAACTCTTCCGATTAGGCAGGACTAACCTCAAGTTTTTTGCGGACATCCAGGAAATTAACAATTCCTTTTAAAACCAACACCCACCAAATTCAGTTTAACGGCATCTTAACAATTCATGGATTAAATCGGTTTGTCGAAGATATTTGCGTGCGAACACATGTTCTTGTTGTAAGGATCCTTCAGTATGCGATTCCGTGGTCAGTCCTTTCCCGTGA
>CANHVD010000525.1 GCA_947463775.1 Planctomycetaceae bacterium
CAGACTCCAGCGGATCAATTTTGTAGGCTTCCATCAGCACTGGCACCGAATTCCTGCCACGAAGCAGCCCCAGCGCCATCACCGAACTGCGTCGAACAGGCAGAGCTTCGGGCGGTATTGAATTACGATCCTGAATTCGCTCTTCGTACTTCTTCGCGAGTTGCTCATTGGCGGTCTTTTCATGAATGACTGCCAGCGCCCACAAGCCGGACGCACGTTTCTCAGGGAATCCCTGAGCTGATTTGGAGAACTGCTGTTCCATGATCGGTTGCAGCTCCTTCAATCGAACCAGCCCGGCGTATTGCAAAAGCATCATTTCTCGCAATGAGATATCATTCTTTAACGTTTCCCCACGACTTAATTTTTCCTCGCACTGCTCGATCTCAGTTTGCACCTGACCACGTATAGCGTCATCAGGAAACAACTGAATCAGCCACGCTGCCGTGACAACAACTTCATCTCTGGCGTGACCCAGCAGTGCAAAAGCTGTCGCTGAAAACTGCGTCGCCTGAAGCTGTGCGAGCACAAGAAGGCTCTGCTCCATCCCCTGCCAATCTGCGGATTCAGGTTTCAGAATCGCGGCCGCCTGAGCAACAATCTGTTCTTTCAGTTCAGGTTGCTCGGCAGAAACAAGAACCAGCATCGTTCGAGCAACATTTCGCACCTCAATGTGAATATCACTGAGCAGTTCCTGCAACCACTTTGCGCGATCGGAATTCGGCCACACCCTCATGGTTCTTGCAGCCGTCATTCGCACCTGCGCATCACGATGTTTACGGCCGGTCTCCAGATGATTCAGTAACAACTCTGAATTACCAACGAAGACCTGCTGCCACGCGACCGATGCAACGCCGTCGGAACTATCAGCACACAAAGTTGCCGCTTTCACGAGGGACTCGGGTTTCTCAGTATTCAACAACGCCAGCGACAGCATGCGATCCTGAACACTGCCACCACTCAAGGGTTCGGCCGCTGCAAAGGCCCGGTCAGATGACAGAATCGCCGCAGCCTTCGCAGCGGCCATACGCTTCGGATACGTCCCGACAGGATCCGCCGTGATGCTCAGCAGCACTTCAACAGACTCCCCATGATTAAGGGACGCCAAACCTTCTGCCGCAAGCTGAAACGATCCAATCGTGGTCGATGCATCGAGAAGTCGAGCTTTCCACAACTCCAGAGCTTCCGCTGTTTTCCATCGAATCAGCGCGGGTTCAATTCGAAGCCGCTGAGCATCGTTGCCGGCCTCGGCCAGCTTGATCAACAGCGGGGCTGATGACTGCAAATCGCCAATCGCCAAAGCAGCGCCGGCCGCATACCGGATACGCTGATTCTCTGAATTCTCAGCCAGAGTCTGCAGAGACTTCTCGGCCAGCTGAATATCCGCCAGCTTCATTTCGGCGACACGCGCCAACGACTGCGCGGCAACCTCGACCAGTTCCGGATCCGTCCCTTCTCGCAACATGCGATCCCAGAGTGGTATCAGTCGACTATCCAGCTCCTGCACTGCGACAGGGGCAGGAATAAATGGATCGAGATGCATCCGCATCGGGAGATTCTGATACCGGACAATGGGGGACAGCGAAATCGTACCGAAGAATCCTCCTTGAGGTGAATAGTCCGGATCCGGTGCCACCAGCACGGTGAGCTCCGGCGCTGGAACAGGCGGCTGCAAGGCCGATGCATACGGCGTCAGAAGAACACTATAGCCTGCCAGAAACAGGATGAGATTTCGTGGTTTCATAGATCAATGGTGCTCTGTCAATCATGAATTGAGGTGCGAGTCTGGCTGACAATTCACTAGTCCGGTCGCGTTAGTCGCAGCGTTTGGAAATACAGAATCACCAACAGCACGATGCTGGTAATCCCGGTGATCCACCAACTGGAAGGAATCAGGTCATAGGACTCAAATCCACTGGCCTGCATCGCATTCAGGGCTGCCGCCATTGGATTCAGCCGCAGCGCCTGCTGCACGAAACCAAAGCCAAACGGTGCCTCACGATTCATCCAGATCAGCATTGTTCCGCCAAAGATCGCGACCAGACATCCATAGGAGACTGTTGTCGCAACCGCCGTCTTTCTGAAAAAACTACTGACCGTCGCGCTGACCAGCATCGACAGAACCGCCGCCAGAATCAGGCAAATCAAAACCTGCACCACCTGTTGCTGCAGCGTCGGCTTGATCAACATAATGACCGCATACCCAGGCAGCGTAGCACACAACAGAAGTGCAAGAGTCAGAACAACGCTGATCAGCTTACCTCGCAAAATTCGGCCCGGAGTCAACGGGGTCACTCGCAAAAGATTCCAACTGCCGCCTTCCATTTCCCCGGCAATCATTCCGGAGGCCAGGCCGGGAGTCAGCAGGACAATCAACGCCACCTGCAACACGATGATGAGGGCTCCGGTATATTCTACGCCTCGCGATTCCGTTCCCTGAGCCGAAGCCAGCGTCAGTAACAATGACAGAACAGCACAGCCGGCGACCAATCTCAGCAGCCAGTGCATACGGCCAAATTGTCGACACTGGAATTCTTTCACCATGACCGGATTAACAAACGGCGGAATGCCAGCCGAACGTCGCTGAGGATCAACCAGAAACAAAACTCGACGACTGGCACGAACCCACTGGTCCTGATCGTCGGTGATGAATCCCTGAGATCGCGAACGATCCAGCAGGGAATGACTGAGTCGCAGAATGCAGACGACACTTCCCACGACGATAAACAGTGTGGCAAAACCGACATACCACAGCACCGGATCCCGTGATTCCATCAGACCGGAACCACCGACGGAGCTTTGATTCAGCATTTTCATCAGGGCCGGGATCGGCGAAATGAGCTTAAGCAACTGGCAACCTTTAGCGATCGGACTGGTTCCACCCGGAAACAAGGCATCCGGAAACCAGGGAACAATGGTCATCGCAAACGTGACGCCATAGCTCCACCGCAACGCAGATTCGGTGCTGCGGCAATAAGTTCCAACCAGGAGTCCAATCACAATCAACTGCAGAGACACCAACGTCAGAAATAAGTAGAGCTTCAGAACATCCTCAGTAAATGAGAGTCCTCCCATCAGATAACAGCACGTCAAAGCGGGAAGCGTCGCAAACAGCAGCATCATGACAAATCCCAGCATCGCCAGCGCTTTGCCAAGGTAGATCGACGTTCGCGAAAGTGGCGAATTCAGAAGCAACTCCAGAGTTCGCCGGCGTACTTCGGTAACCAAAGATGTCGACGGGAAAACAGGTACGATCAGGATCGCCGCAGCCAGCATGGCATAGGTCAGCCAGGCGAAGACTTCACGGCCCTTTGCTCCATCCAGATCCACAATGCCGCTCGAAGGCCATTTCAGAAACACGATGACGGAAAAGGCGATCGAAACCGCCAGCAGGATTACTAAAGTTCTTCCGCTGCGAAGCAGTGCCAGAAGTTCTCGTTCAACAATAATCAGGCAACCATTCATCGAGCCACCTCAGCCACCGGAGCTTTCGCGGCAGCCTTTTCTGTCCGCTCCGCTTCTGCTTCGCGTGCCGCCGAAACGAACGCCTCTTCCAAATCTCCGGCAACTTCGCGGAACTGTGAAACCAGGTCTCCAGAGGAGATCAGATGCCGAAGCAGTTCGGTCAATTTCTCATCATTGGCGGCGGTCCGACAACGAATGATGGACTCAGTTTCTGAGACGGTTATCTCTGCGTCATATTCGAGCATTGGACGAAGGCGTCCAGCCGCGGCGGCGATGGTACCGGAATTCAGAAACTGAATCTCAATCGTCCGACGCTGGGACAGCTCACGAGTCACTTCCTGAAGTGTCCCGACGGCTCGCAACTTGCCGCCAGCGACAATTGCAATTCGATCACAAATCCGCGCCAGCTCGGGGAGAATGTGACTGGTGACAATCAGCGTGCGTCCTTCCGCCGCCAGTCTCAGCAGAATCGTTCGCATTTCAATGCGAGCTTCCGGGTCCAACCCATTCGCGGGTTCGTCCAGGATCAGTACTTCCGGATTGTGCAGCAAAGTTCTGGCAATGCCCACTCGCTGCTGCATACCGTGGCTCAGACTTTCCACATAACGGTCCTGCATCCACGTGGCGTTTGTTAACTCCAGCACCTCAGCCACGCGTTTCTGACGTTCGCGACGAGAAATCCCGAAGGCGGCTCCGAAGAAATCCAGATACTCCCGAACACGCATGTTGTCGTAGGAACCGAACTTGTCGGGCATATAACCCACAAGCCGTCGGACTTTCGTCTGTTCACGAACACAGTCCGCTCCACCAATGCGAGCATACCCGGAAGTAGGTCGGGACAGCCCGACAAGAATACGAATCGTGGTCGTCTTGCCAGCTCCGTTCGGACCGATGAACCCAAGGATACTGCCTCGATTCAAAGTCAGCGACAGATTGTCCAGAGCGACGAATTCTCCGTAGTGCTTGGAGAGTTCATGGATTTCCACAACAGGGGCCTGATTTTGCATCGTCAATGACTCTCACGGTCAGATAATTCGTGGGCGATAGCTTGTCGTGATCGGTTTTTGCAATTCCGCCTGAGCTAAAGAGCGCAGGCTGAATGACCTCTCTTCCAATCGCTGTTGCAGGCGAGAGATTGGCGCGACGTCCTGCAGCACGGCCGCAGACGTCGAGTGCGAGATTCTGAGCAAACTCAAGCAAGCCTCAAAGCGACACGGGCAGCAATCTGAACGTTTGATGGGAAATGTTGAACTTGCAATCACTTCTCTTCGGCGTCATGCAGGAACTCATCGG
>CANHVD010000526.1 GCA_947463775.1 Planctomycetaceae bacterium
ATAGAGGAACAGAAGATCTCCGATGTCTCCATGATGCCGGAGGGGATCCTGCAAAAGATGACTCACGATGAGGTTCGAGATTTGTTCGCCTACCTGATGGGATCGGAACAGGTGGCGATTCCCTGATGTTTGAGACGATGAGCGGTTCGGCGCTTTTCGCCGGGACGATAGGCAATGTTGTAGTCCACTTGGCATTGAGAAGGCTCTCAGATGAAAACAGCTTTGCACTCAATTAGTTACTCAGGCTCCTGGGGACAGGCGAAATTGCCGCTGGAAGAGATAGTCCAACGAGCGTCAACGCTGGGGTATGACGGAATTATGCTAGCCGGAAAGCGACCTCATGCTTCGTTGCTGGACATGACACCAGAGGTACGACGTGAACTTCGAAGTCGCATGACTGAAGCGAAGGTAGAGATGTCCTGTCTGGCCGGATACACCAACTTCACCGCTGATGCAGAGCATGCGGAGGTGCCTCATCGCGAGATGCAGATTCATTATGTGACCGAGTTATGTCGTCTGGCTGTTGAACTTGGCGGAACGATCGTGCGCATCTTCACCGGCTACGAGCATCCATTGCTGCCTTATTCAAAAGCGTGGGACTTGACCGTCAGCGCGGTCAAGGAATGTGCTCGTCGCGCTGCTGATGTCGGGTCGATTATTGCAGTGCAGAACCATCATGATCTGGCGGCGCACTCGGATGCGTTTTTGATGTTTCTGAAGGCTGTTGATGAATCGAATTGTCGAGCGGCGTTCGATGCCTGGTCCCCGGCTCTGCAGAGTGACGACTATTTTGCAGCCGCGAAGAAGCTGGCACCTCTGACGGTTCATACAACGATAGCCGATTACGTCCGAGTGCCCCGGTTTCGTTATCAGCCCGAGCTGGTGAACTATCGCCGCGAGGACGACTACATTCAGGCGGTGCCGATGGGAGAAGGGTTTATCGACTATCGAGGTTTTCTGAAGGCGTTATGTGAACACGGTTTCGATGGCTGCGTGGCCTATGAAATGTGTTCTCCGCTCCGCGATGGGAACAGTCTGGATGTCCTGGATCAGTACGCGAGGAAGTTTGTGGAGTTCATGAAGCAGAACGTGGCCAGCTAACACAAGATGAAGCCAGTCGCTGATTGGATAGTGGTTGTTAATGCTTCCCGATCGCAAACAGATGATGTTCGCCTCTTATGTAGAGTATTCCGTTTGCGATTGCCGGAGATGACCACGTGTATTCGCCCAGTTCATTTTTGGCGACGACATCGAGCTTGTCGCCGGGACGAACAACCGACGTGATTCCATCATCTGCGGTGAAGTAGACCAGACCGTTGGCCGTCAGCAGCGACGCGCTGTAGTGCTTGCCGAGGCGATCCTGCCAGAGACGTTTTCCTGTCGCTGTTTCAAAACAATTGACCGTGCCTCGGTCGTCAGCGACAAACAGATAAGGGCCAGTCAGCACGGGTGACGGGACGTAGCATTTGGCTTCGTCTGATTGCCATCGCACATGAGATGTCGTCACGTCGCCGGAACCGTCCGGACTGATGGCCATGACATGATGCGTCGGGTAGCCGGCCGTCAGATAAAAGCCTTGTTCGTCGGCGACCATAGACGAAACAAATTGTTCCGTGGGTCCTTCAATCTTCCAGACTTCCTGCCCGGTTCGTGGATCGAGACTCACCACCTGTTTGCTGCCGGACATCACCATTTGAGTCCGGCCCGCGATGTCGCGAATGATGGGTGTGCAGTAACTGCGGATCTTGTGTTCTCGCGGTGTCTTCCAGACCGTTTTGCCGTTTGAGCGATCCAGTGCAACGACATACGAGTCACCATCATGATCACCGTTGACGATCAGAAGGTTTTCGAAAATCACCGGAGAGCTGCAGAATCCATGAGCGCTGATGAAGTCACCGATCGTGACATGCCAGAGTTCATTGCCACTGAAATCAAAAGCGGCCACGAGGATTTGACCTGGGGTGACGTTTCGTTCGCTACCGACATTGGGGGCAGGAATTTCATGGCCATCAACGGTCAAAAACGAAACATAGACCGTCTTGCCATCAGTTGCTGGAGTTCCGGAAGCGTAGCTGTTCAGTTGGTGTTTGGTTTCTAACTTTGATTTGGCCACCGTCTTTTGCCACAGCATCTCGCCGTTGGCTTGATCCAGGCATGTCAGAATTCTTTCGCCTGTGGCTTCGTCGCAGCCGCTCAGAAAGATGCGATCATTCCAGATGACTGGTGACGCGTGACCGGTTCCTCGCAGTTTCGACTTCCAGACAATGTTCTCCCCGGTTTTTCCATCCCAGACGGTTGGAACATCAGTCTCAACGGACGTACCGTCGCCTCGAGGGCCTCGCCAGCATGGCCAGTTTTCTGCCAAGGCGGCGGAAAAAGGCAGTTGGCTGATCAAAATCAGCAGGAGCAAGCAAAGACGGCCGGGCCCGAGATGGGCAGGGTAACGACAGGCAGCATTCGCCTCAGCGGGGCGCTGCTCAGCGATTTCCGGGAAGACACGCGGGAGTTTTGAGGTCATCGCCAGGCCGCTTTCTGTGGCTGAATTCTGAGGCGGGTTGTGCATGTCAGGCACTTTTCGCTCAGTTTAGAGTTCCCTACGGATGACTGGTAGCGGTTATAGAGTCCGGAATCGTTCCGGATCTTCAGAAACCCGGTTCTCCCTGCGGGTTTGGGGGCAGTCGCAATCGCGAGTGGTTGAAGCGGTTTCGATGTTGTGTTACCGTCCAGGTTGTCGTGAATGAAGGTTCCAGACGTCCACAAGGTTCAGGAAAAACGAAGAACAGCAATGCACAAAGTTACCCTTTTGCCAGGTGATGGTGTTGGCCCGGAGATCGCTGAAGCAACACGAAAGTGCGTTGAAGCCACCGGAGTAAAGATTCAGTGGGACGTGCAGGAATGCGGCATCGAAGTGATTGAAGCCAAGGGCGGCGTGCCAGCCAGCGTTCTGGAGTCTATTCGTGCTAACGGCGTTGCGTTGAAGGCTCCGATCACCACACCGATTGGTAAGGGCTTCCGCAGCGTTAACGTCTACCTTCGCCAGGAACTTGGACTATACGCCTGTGTTCGTCCCTGCAAGACCTACAAAGGGGTCCGAACATTCTTCGAATCCTGCAATGTGGACCTTGTGATTGTTCGCGAAAACACGGAAGACCTGTACGCCGGTGTTGAATTCAAGGCGGGTGAAGCCGTTACCGAGAAGCTGATCGGTCAGATCAACGAAGCCGCCTCTGGCAAGAAGATTACGACCGGCCTGAAGACCACGGGCGTCAGCATTAAGCCGATGTCCATCGAAGGGACGACTCGGATTGCCGACTACGCGTTCAAATACGCAGTTGAGAATAAACGCAAGTCTGTGACGTCCATCTCCAAGGCGAACATCATGAAGTTCACCGATGGACTTTGGTACGACGTCACCCGCGCGGTGGCCAATTCTTATCATGCGAAACATGAATGGGCCGAGTTGGCGAAGAACGTAGCGCCATCTCCGGATGCGAATGCCGACAAACTGAACGCCGGCAACATTACCTACATGGAACGACTGATCGACAACATGTGCATGCAGCTCGTGCAGAAGCCAGAGCAGTACGACGTGCTGGTGATGGGAAATCTGTACGGTGATATTCTCAGCGACCTCTGTGCCGGACTTGTCGGCGGACTCGGTGTTGCCCCAGGTGCAAACATCGGAGTTGACGGAGCCATCTTCGAAGCGACTCACGGCAGTGCTCCAAAATACAAAGGCCAGAACAAGGTTAATCCAACGGCCTTGATTCTTTCCGCGAAGCTGATGCTGGAGCATCTTGGCGAAGCCAAAGCGGCGGCGAAACTGGAGCAGGCCGTTGCTGAGATTATCGAAGAAGGTAAGGACGTTACTTACGACATGAAGGCCGATCGAAATGATCCGTCAGCCGTAGGTACTCAGGAGATGGCGGAAGCCATCTGCCGCAGAATCCAACAGCTCTGATGTACGACTCAGAAAGCCCGGTCTTCAAACGACCGGGCTTTTTTTCTGCGCCCTTGTTCGTCGCCTTTTTGAAACTCTCGCCTCGAGTAGGTGTTCGATGCTGACATTTTTGAAACTGGTTGCAGCTTTCATAGTGGCCATAGTTGTGCTCGTCGTGGCCGTCATCCTGTTTGTCAGATGGAAGTTCCGGCGATTCCTCAAGAATGTAATGGAAGCCGCAGCCGCGCAGGGGTCCAGCGCTGTGCCCCCGTTTCGGATCAAGCTTGAACCTCGAGCGGATGACGATGAAACGGAGTGGTTCCATGAGGACGACGTAAAGACGCAGATGCAGCAGTTTGAATCATCGGGCTTCACTCCGCTGGGAGATTACGATGTTGAGGGCCTGCCTTTGCAGATTCGTGGTTTTCAGCATCAGGATCACAATGTTTATGGAGTCATTTACGACCACGCTGCGGCTGGTGTCTGGAGTGACATTGTGCGCCGCTATGAAGATGAAACCAGCTCGACGGTGACTTCAGCAAAAGAGCATGGAATGGATGCTGCTCCGTGGCATACGCCTTGTTTTATGCCCGGCCAATCGGTGAACGAACTACTCAGCTACCTGCTGACATCTTCTCCTTCCAGCGGTATTCAAACGACGGGTGCTGATAAGTTTGTTCCGCGGTTCGAAGCCGCCTATAAGCGAGAGATGAATTGGCGAATCGAAAGAGGCGGTGCGACGGAGCAGGAGATTCGAAGAGTCTGCGAGAAGAATGGTCAGGATTGCACAGCAGAGCAAGTCGAACAGAT